>JAFCCF010000076.1 GCA_017610325.1 Candidatus Aminicenantota bacterium
TTCATTGATTTCCTTTTGTAATTCCTCTGTTTTCTTTTTATTAGAGTCAAGCTTTTGTGTCAGGAGCGCCTTGTTGGTCTCTATAGCATTCACTTCTTTTTCCATAGCTTCAATTTCTCTTTGGAGCGCCACTTCCTCACCCTCTGTTTTTTCTATTTTTATGTTTTCAATCTTATGTTTTAGCTCAGTTACTTGTTTATCAAGCTGCTCAGCATCATTCGTGTTTTTCTCAACCTGTTTAACCTTCTCCTGGAGCTTTGTTTCCTGGATGTTGAGTTCAAGCTTCAGGTTTTCATACTGCTTCTCATCGTTTGTAAGGATTTCAAGCTCTTTCTTAACTTTCCCAGTTTCCTTGCTGGCTTTCTTGAACT
Source organism: Candidatus Aminicenantota bacterium (assembly GCA_017610325.1). Classification (GTDB taxonomy): domain Archaea; phylum Nanobdellota; class Nanobdellia; order Woesearchaeales; family JAFCCF01; genus JAFCCF01. The sequence continues at coordinate 372 of JAFCCF010000076.1, forward strand.
GTTCACCCGCGTCCTTGTGTTTCCTGTCAAGCTCCCTGAGCTCCTGCTTTCTCTGCTTCAGCTCCTTGTTCTTGTCTGGAAGGTCAGCTATGCTTCCAGAGAACTCAGCTTTTTTGTTCTTAATATCTTTTATAAAAAGATGGGCATTGTCCCTTATGCGCTTGTACTTGTCAATGTCAAAGACTGTACGCAGGGTGTCAAGCCTTGTATCCTTGTCTTCAAACAGGATTTGCTTCATCTGCTCTTGTGGTGTATAAACCGTGTATCTGAATATGACATCCTTTTGCTTTGCGACAAAGCTTTGAGGGTAGCCAAATAATTCAAGAATTCTTGTCTTAAGCTCAACAGCTGTTGCTTCTGTCTTAACACCATTCACTATTATGTATCCGGCAACCTGCTGCACACCCCTGCTTGACCTCTTTAGTGCTCTTTTGATTATGATTTCCTTTTTTCCAAGCTCAAATCTTAGCTCAACATACCCTTCCTTCTTGCCATGCCTCAATAAGCTGGTTCCAGAAAGCTCGCCGCGCTTCAGACCAAACAGCGCAAACTCTATTGCAAGCAGGATAGTGCTCTTGCCACTCCCAACATCGCCGCACAGTAGAGTGCTGCCAGCAGGGAAATCAATTTTCTCACCCATATATGAACGAATATTCCTTAAACTGATAGATTTAATAATCATAATAACCAGAAATTGAGGATAATATATATAATTTACTTCTTCTTTGTCTTCTTTTTCTTTGTTGTCTTGGTTTCAAGCTTGTGGATTTCCGTTTCCACCTTCTTGATATGCTCATCAGCAAACATCTTGTTGTATTTCCTCTGTCCCCATAGAATCCAGTATAGAACAAGCAGTCCGATAAAGGTAAGGAATATTACTAGCCCAACTTTCATTTTTTTAGTTCCTCTTTTAGTTTTTCAATAACCTTGACTGGCCACGGGTCAACACCATAGTTTTGTGCAAGGTGGTATGCTGTCCAGTCTCCGATTGATACAGCTGAAATAAGCTTTGTGAGCATGTTTTCTCCTTTTACTACAAGCTCGCTTACACCTGCGCCGCTTTCCTTGATTATGTTCTTTGTTATCTTGATTCGTTTTCGTATCCTGTCAAATTCCTCATCATCCTTGATGATGATTACATGATAGTCTGCGTTCAGTTTTGTGTAGCCCACAAGCTCATTGTGGTTCCACTCAGGATACACATTGTAGAATGCGTGCGTCTTTGCATTCTCGTTGATGTTAATCTTCCACTTGTATGCAACTGCCTTCAGCCTTTCAGAAGTGTATATGATTGGAATTTTGTGCGTTAGCTTTGCTGCAATGTCCTTGGCAATCTCATTGAACTTGTCTGGCTTGAGTGAGTTAAAGGCATGGGTTATGTCACTATCCTTTACCTGTACAACACCTGAGTTTCTCAACACTCCGAGCATTGAGAAAAACTGTAGGCCGTATGAGAACCTTGGCTGCAGCCCTTCTGGAAGCTTGATTAGCGTGTGTTTGTATGCCCTTGAAAGCTCAACAAGCTTTCCGCCTGATGCAAGCACGACTATATTGTCTGTTTTCTTGACTGCTTGTTTATAGGCAGAGATTGTCTCTTCTGTGTTGCCAGAGTATGACACAACAAACACAATACTGTCTTTGTTTAGATATTTTGGGATAGAATAATCCTTAACAATGAAAAAAGGCAGTTCAGATTCCCGCAAGAATGTTTTCAGAAGCTCTCCGCCAAGTGCACTGCCACCCATGCCAAGCAGGAATATCTTGTTTATCTCACCCTTAACACTAATATCCTCTGCCAGCTTAAGGCCTTTCCTGCACTGCTCTGGAAACTCTTCAAGAACCATCCTTAGCTTATCACTTCCAAGAACTGTTTTTTCAGCCATACTTCTTGTCCTGTGGTTTGTAGTATTTAAAACTTTGGGCGCAAGCTTTATAAAGAGTTAGTTACTCCACCCTCTATAGGCATAAGATGTGGGCGTAGCTTGCCTGAATTTTGCTGTAATGATTAATAATGGAGGCTGAATATCATGGGAATGTATAAGTATGTAAGGGAGCTTTGGAAACAACCAAAGAGTAATCTAGGTTCTTTATGGTCTGAGAGACTAATTGCCTGGAGAAGGGAACCTGTCACAGTAAGGATTAAAAGACCCACCAGGATTGATAGAGCAAGATCATTGGGTTATAAGGCAAAGCCAGGTTTTATTGTTGTGAGGCAGAGAGTCAGCAGGGGCGGCCACCGAAGACCGCAAATCAAGAAAGGAAGAAGGCCAAAGCACAATAGGCAGAAGATGGTGCTTGCCAAGAATTATCAGCAGATTTCTGAGGAAAGGGCTGCAAAGAAGTTCCAGAACTGTGAGGTGCTGAACTCATACTTTGTTGCAAAAGACGGTAAATATTACTGGCATGAGATTATCCTTGTTGACAAGGCGCATCCTGTTATCTTAAAGGATAAGAAAATCAGCTGGATAGCTAACCCTCAGCACAAGAGAAGGGTAACTCGCGGCTTGACTGCAGCTGGCAAGAGAAGCAGAGGCATCCACACCCACAAAGGAAAGGATGCTGAGAAGCTAAGGCCAAGCCATAGGGCAAAAGGCAGAAGGGGAAATTAGTTTTTTTATTAATTCTTTTTTTAATTCTTTATTTATCTAAAAAAATAAAATGCCGGCGACGGGATCTGAACCCATGGCCTCCACGTGCCCCAGTTA
>JAFCCF010000032.1 GCA_017610325.1 Candidatus Aminicenantota bacterium
AGGGGCTTGGAACAACTGTTGACGTGATTGTGCATGACGGCAAGCTCAAGGTTAATGATACCATTGTTATTGGAACACTGGATGAGCCAATTGTCACAAAGGTTAGGGCGTTGTTTGAGCCAAAGCCGCTTGCTGAGATGATGGACAAGAGCTCTAAGTTTATTTCTGTGAAAGAGGTTCATGCTGCTACTGGTGTTAAGATTGCTGGTCCCGGCATTGAAAATGCTGTTGCAGGGATGCCTGTGATGGTTGCTACAAAAGAGAATCTTGAGCAGATTAAGGAATCTATCAGGAAAGAGGTTCAGGAAGTACTTATAAAAACTGACAAGTCTGGTATTATAATAAAAGCAGACTCACTTGGAAGCTTGGAAGCACTCACAAAGATGCTCAAGGAAAAAGAAATCAAGATAAGGCGGGCATCAATCGGTGATATATCCAAAAAAGATTTCAACGAGGCAGAGTGCAATGTTGAATCAGACCCCCTGAACTGCGCCATACTGGGGTTTAATGTTAAGGTTGGTGCAGACATACAGGGTTGCTGTAAAATAATAAACCACAATGTTATCTATAAATTGATTGAAGACCTTGAAAAGTGGCAGGAAGAAGAAAAAAAGAGGATTGAGCAGACTAAGCTTGCTGGCTTGGTCAGCCCATGTAAGTTCCAGATTATGAAGGGATATATATTCAGGCAGAACAACCCAGCAGTTGTCGGTGCTGATATTCTTGAAGGTGTTTTGAAAGTCGGAACACCAATTATGAAAGACGGCAAGCATATTTCTAATGCAAAGTCAATCCAGGTTGACCAAAAAGGTGTTGAGAAAATCCAGAAAGGAAAGCAGGGCGCAGTTTCAATACCTGGCGTGACTGTTGGCAGGCAGATTAATGAAGGTGACATTTTGTATTCAGGTGTGCCTGATGAAGACTTTAAGAAACTAAAAGACCTCAAGCACCTGCTCTCAAAAGAAGAGAAAGAGCTGCTCAAAGAAATTGCCGTAATAATGAGGAAAAATAACTCTCTCTGGGGTGTTTAGTTCTATGAAATCTATCAATGCTGAGGAATGGAGGAAATTCATTGAGTCTGCGCAGACAGATATAATTATACCTGGCAAAGAAGAAGCAAAAGCAAAGCTAAAACAGGTGCTGGTTGACACAATAAAAAAACAAATTCCTGACAAGAAGTTTGGCGTGCTCTTTTCAGGCGGTGTTGACAGCACAACTATTGCTTTGATGTGCAAACAGCTTGGAGCTGACTTTACATGCTATTCAATCGGATTCAGGGAGGGGGACATTTCTGAGCCCCAGGATGTGGTATTTGCAAAAAAGCTTGCAAAACAGCTTGACCTGAACCTAAAGGCAGAGATTTATGACCTAAAAGGTGTTGAAAAGCTTGTCAGGAATACAGTGCAGTTGCTTGGCAAGCAAGATGTTGTAACAGCTGGTGTTGGTGCTGTTGTTTATGCTGGTCTGGGGCTTGCCAAAAAAGATGGTATAACTGCCATGTTCTCTGGCCTTGGAAGCGAGGAACTATTTGCTGGCTACCAGAGGCATGAGTTAGCGTATGATGTGCAGGAAGAGTGCTGGACTGGCTTGTTCAAGATGTATGAGCGCGACCTTACACGTGATTTACCGCTTGGAAAACATTTTAGCATAGATGTTTTGGTGCCTTTTCTTGAATATGATGTGATAAAAACTGCTATGACTATTCCTGCATCATTCAAGCTTACCAGAGACAACAACAAGATGATTCTCAGGGAGGTGGCAGCTGAGCTTGGGGTGCCAGACGAGGTTGCTTTCAGGAAAAAGAAAGCAGCGCAGTACGGCTCAAACTTTGACAAGGCAATCAAGAAGCTTGCGAAAAAAGCTGGCTTTGCTTACAAATCAGACTACCTCAACACGCTTCTGAAAAGGTAGCAACTTGGTAGTAGTTACTTTTGGAAAAGTTTATATACCCTCTCATTATTCTATCCTCTATGACAAGCTTAACAGCAAGATTAAACTCTGCAAAGATGCAGAAAGGCTGCTGCGACATCTCACACGAGCCATATGGGAAATTCCTTGTGACAAAGCAGGGCAGGAAGATTATTGAGTCAGATGACCAGCTATCCAAGAGAATAATGGGTGGCTTCTACGAGCTGTACAAGCACCTTGAAGATATCAAATGGAACAAGGATGATCCGCGCTGGCTAACCTTATTAGAATTTTGCACTAATACCATCACGAATATGTTTCTTGAAGATCTAAATACAGAATATCTTGGGGGCAGGACAGAGGGGATGGTTTATAAAGTTAATTTCCCAGATATAGCTGTTGCTGTTAAATTCTTTTATAACCACGCAATCAACAAAGAAGCAAATGCCTTTGGGCAGTTTAATGCACTTTTGAATCCTCCAAAAAATACAGCATTCAGGACTCCAAAGCCCTATTTTGCAACAGGCTTTATTGGTGTGATGGAGGATTTGTCAACGTACCAGGATTTTTTCCAGTTTGTGATAGAACATCCTGGGGAAGAAAAGCAGCTTGTAAAATATCTCCAAAAGCTTCATGAAAAAGACCCGCTGAGACCAGATATTTCAGATGTTACTTCGATGTATTATACTTCAGAAGCTCTAGGCAAGGAATTTATTTCCAAATACCTGGAGTTAACAGGCCTTAAGAGGTCAAGTGTCTTTGTTATCAACTTTAACCCGAGAAAAGAGCAGTCTGAAAAAAGATACAAGCTAGCCACAGTTGATGTTTTCTCTGAGTAGCTTAGTCTAAACCAATAACTTTTTATATAGGAATTTATTACTCATGGGATATGAAGATTGCAATATACTTTTTAATGCTGCTGCTTGTTGCAGGGCTTGTTAATGCATCTTATATCAGCATCACATCAAATGCCAAGATAGAGGTTGCTAATGGAACCCTTACTATCCGTGCTAATGTAACGAATAAGGGTGATGAATCTGCACATAATGTACAGGTTTGGGTTGATGCAGCTGGCGAGAGCAAGTCTGGTGAGATATTTGACCGTGTTGGCATAGAGCAGACAATAAGTACAGTTCTTGAGTTTGACATATCTGAGCTTGGCAAAGGCAGATACCCTGTAATAATGAGGGTGGATTATGCTGACGCTAACCTGTATATGTTCTCTGCACTCACAAGTTCATATTATGTTGTTAAAGAAAATGTCAACCCGGATGTTTTTGCATCATTGAGCGAGCTTGAGATAAGCAAGACAGGCACGATTAAGCTTACCCTAAAAAATCTTGCAGACAAGGAGAGGCCACTGAATGTAAAGCTTGCACTTCCAAAAGAATTATCTTCATTTAACACAGAACAAAGAGTAACATTATCTCCAAAATCTGAAAAGACCATTAACTTTGAGATTGACAGGTTCTCTGCACTCATAGGAAGCACATATGTTGTGTATGCTATTGTAGAATATGATGAGAATGATGCGCACTACACTACCTTTGCCCAGAACTTTGTAAAGGTTGTTGAGAAGAAAAGCATCTTCAATATCCCGCCTGGAGTTCTTATTGCAGTGGTTGCTGTGCTAATTATTGCATTTATTGCGCTGCAGTTTAAGAAGAAAAAATGAATATTAAAAAAATTGGCGCTTTTGCCAGAAAAAACCATAAGCTTCTGATTGATATCCTTATTCTTGTGCTTATCATCATATTCCTGTTCTCATATTTCCAGCCGCAGTATATGTTTTCGCTCACCACCACAACTGGCGGTGACACAGCCTCGCATTATTATTATGCGCAGTTTTTGAAGGATAATCTTATACCTCAGGGAAGGACAATTGGCTGGGTAATGGGCAATTATGCAGGTTTTCCAGTTTTCCAGTTTTATTTCCCGCTGCCATTCATATTCATGGTGCTGTTCAGCTACATAATTCCATTGCAAATCATGTTTAAGCTTGGCTCAGTACTTGGCATATTCCTGCTGCCAATCTGTGCATACTCTATGTTCAGATCAATGCGGTTTAAATTTCCTGTCTCTGCAATTGGGGCTATGTTCACCCTAGCATTCCTGTTCCATGAAGGAAACAGCATGTGGGGCGGCAACATTCCAAGCACCTTAGCTGGAGAATTTTCATACTCACTTGGCCTGGCTTTACTGTTATTGTTCCTTGGCTTGATTTACAAGCATATTGATACCAAGAAAGGAATTGTTGCAACCTCTATTGTCCTGTTCCTTGTAGGAATCAGCCATGTGTATACACTGCTTATTGCAGTTGTTGCACCCTTGTTTTTGCTCATAACAAAGAAACACTTTGTTGCGCGGCTCAAGTATCTGAAAAAAGTTTATGTTGTTGCATTTCTTTTGCTTGGTTCTTTTATAATCCCAATGGTTAGCAAGCTTGCTTACACCACTTCATACAGCGATAAGTGGTATATCTCATCAATCTGGCGCGTGTTCCCAAAAATCTTGATACCTTTTGCTGTGCTCACAATTGTTTCTGTTGTACTTATCTTTGTATTCAAGTCTGTGAGAGATGATTCAAGGATATTTTACCTGCTCTTCACAATCCTTATCTCATTCATATTTTATATCAATGCACTTAAGCTGCATGTTGTTGACATCAGGTTTATTCCATTTATACAATTGTTTATCTGCCTGGTTTCAGCATTTATGTTCTATGTTATACTGAAGAAACTAAAGGCGCTGTGGATTGTGCCTTTTGTACTGCTGTTTGTGACCCTATTCTGGGTCAAGGCAAATGTTACATACATCAATCACTGGATACCATGGAACTATGGCGGGTTTGAGAGCAAGTCACCATGGGATAATTATGCAGACATCAATAGTTTCCTGGCAGGTGATGAGAATGATCCAAGGGTTGTGTTTGAGCATAACCAGGCGCACAATGCATTTGGGAGCTCCAGGGCATTTGAATCTTTGCCGCATTTCAGCGGCAGGAGCACTCTGGAAGGGCTTTACATGCAGTCATCTTTGAATTCACCCCATATATTTTATATCCAGTCTTTAGTTTCGCAGCAGCAGTCATGCCCATTCCCTAATTTTGGATGCGCTAACACTGATTTTGAGGAAGCTGTACCTTACCTTGAGATGTTTAATGTAAAAGAGCTTATCATGTACACCGATTATGCAAAGAACTTGATAAACCAAAATGAAAATTACCAGAAACTTGAGACATTTGATAAATATGAAATCTGGGAGCTGAAGCAGGACGAGTATAATTATGTGTATGTACCAGAGTTTAAGCCGGTTCCTGTAACCACTGACAATTTCCAGCTCATATCATTCCTGTGGTTTGTCAACCAGAGCCAGCTTTCACAGCCATTGGTGAATGATTTCAATTTCAAAGCTGCAGACCGCGCATATTTTAATCCAGCTACAATATCTGGCATAAGCGAGCTTGAAAATCTTCCGAAGATAATTGTTGACAATAACTGCAGCATCAATGAGAAGATATCACAGGAAAAGATTGAATTCACAACAGATTGCATTGGCAAACCGCACATTATCAAGATAACTTATTTCCCCAACTGGAAGGTTAAGGGCGCTTCTGGGGTTTACCAGGCTTCACCATCATTCATGCTTGTGGTTCCTAACCAGAATAATGTCACAATCTATTATGGAAAAACAGCTGCAGACAACATCGGCCTGCTGTTCAGCGTGCTTGGTGTTTTGCTGCTTGTGCTGTTCTCGCTCAAGAACAAGAAAATAAAGAAAATTTTATCGCTTGACTTTTTTAATCCTGTGTTTAAGTTTATGGACAGGTACAAAATAGTGCTGCTTGTTATAGCAATACTTCTTGTTGTGTTTATCACAATCTCTGACATTATTCCAAGGTCTGTCAGCGAACACGATGAATTAAGGACACAGATAGCAGTTGCAACATCAAAATACTCTGTTTGCGAGCATGCTGGCGCAATGAGGAATTTATGTTATATCGAGGTTGGAAAAAAGACAGGTGATTATAACCTGTGCACTGCAAGAATATCTGACCAGAAAACCAAGGACCTATGCTATAAGGAGATTGCAATTGCCCAGAATGATTCTAATCTATGCAAAAACTGGATAAAAGATGAAGTTGTCAAAGCTGAGTGCCTCGAAGCACTTGAAGTTTAAGGAAAAGCACCTGGTGTATCTTATACTTGGCCTGCTTATTTTGTCTTATGTATTATTCTTCACCATCATGTCAGTTGACAGGCATAATGGGTTCCACACACTTGCTTTTGATCTTGGAATCTATGACCATGCTATCTGGAGATTCAGCCAGGGCATGGATGGGTTTAATTATATACGGGGAATACACATCTTTGGCGACCATTTTACACCAATAAACATCTTTATCTCTCCATTGTACTGGTTCAGCAACAGTGTTGTGGCGCTGCTTGTGCTGCAGACACTTGCGTTTGCCTTGTCAGCTTTACCTTTGTTTATGATAGCTTATCATTATCTTAAGAACCGCTGGCAGGCGCTTGTTGTGAGCTTTTCCCTGCTCATGTTTCCAGCGATGCACTATGTAAACCTTGAAGATTATCATCCAGAAGCATTTATCCTGCTTTTTGTGCTGTGTGCGTTTTATTTTCTTATTAAGAAAAAAATGGGACTTTACCTGCTCTTTGTTCTTCTTACACTTTGCTGCAAAGAAGAAATTGCACTTACTATGTTCCTTGTGGGGATATATGTGTTTTTCAGGCACAGCAAAAGATGGGGTGCTGCAACCTCGCTGGTGTCTGTGCTTTGGTTTGTGCAGTATATCTGGTTTCTTGCACCTGCGCTAAATGGCCAGAAATACCTGTATGCAGGGCACCTCCTGGGCCAGTTTGGGACAAAGCCTGTTGAGATTTTCCTTACTGCTGTGAATCCTGTTAAGCTGTTTCCTATCTTGTTTAATGAGATGAATGCAAAGTTTATGCTTGAGCTGTTTGGGCCAGTTGCATTCTTGTCAATCTTAGGGCCATTACTCCTATTGCCAGCTGCTGCATTGTGGATGAACCTTATCACTTCCTGGCCATATGCGCATAATATCTATTATCATTATATTATTCCTGTAATTCCATTTGTGTTTCTTTCACTGTCCAGCGGTCTTGGCTGGATAAAGAAAAAAAGCAAATCAGTTCTTTATCTTGCTCTCATTGCCTTGTTTATTGCAGCGATTGCTGGAAATTATTATTTTGGGCCATATGACACCACACTAAGCAATTATGAACATGTAGGCAGAAAAATCAGTGGCTTCGGAGACCAGTCCCAGCGCGAAGGAGAAATATATGCCCTGCTGGCAATGATACCTGATGATGCTTCTGTGAGTGCGCATTACCAGTTTGTGCCTCATCTCACTCACCGAGAGATAATATACAATTTCCCAAACCCTTTCAAATCACATTACTGGGGAACCTGGGACAATGAGCCAGAGCTGGAATATGTTGACTATATTTTTATTCTGGAAGATGAAAAATACAAGCACAATGAGACAATGAACAGCCTGAGCAGCAGGTATTATCTCCTTGCCCAGACATCAGATGGGTGGGCTTTGCTCTATAAGAAGATTTAAATATCCATTAAACCAACGAGATTAAAATGAAGCAATTCACAATCATAATCCCGGTATATAATGAAGATGAGCTTATAGTAAATAATACTGAGAAGCTTGTGAAGTATCTTGACAAGCTAAAGGCAAAGTATGAGGTAATCATCGGTAGCAATGGCTCAACTGACGATACTGTCAAGCTTGGAAAGACGCTAGCAAAAAAGCATAAGCAGATTAAGTTCTTTCATGTTAAAACACGCGGTGTTGGGTATGTATTTGAGAAGGCTGTGCTTGAGGCAAAGCACGACTTTATAGTCTCTGTTGACATGGACCTTAGCACAGACCTTGGCTTTATCGCAAAGGCTGTCAAGCTGCTGGAGAAAAACACAATAGTTGTTGGCTCAAAAAAGATGGGAGAGCAGGAGCGCAGCTGGCTAAGGCTGCTGCCAAGCACGGTGTTCACGTTTCTGACACGCAACCTGCTCAAACTGCCTTACAAAGATTATTCAATGGCTGCAAAGGCCTATGACAGGAAATTCATAAAAGATTACCTGCATCGCGTTGACCACGGAACAAGCTATGTTATTGACATTATATTCTTTGCAAAGAAATACAACAGAAACATGATTGAAATACCTGTAAAGTGCATTGACAACAGACCAAGCAGGTTCAACCTGATTCATGAGGTTTTCTATAGGTTTAAGAACCTCATCATGCTCTGGTTGCTAGAGTAATATTTATATATTATTTATGGTTTCCAGTTCTCATGGCAGAGTTGACTTTTAAAGACATGAGGAGTTCTCGATGTTTGTCTATGTTTCTCAGGCCACCAGGAGCTGGCATATGCCATCTTTTCTTCCCCTATTTTCTCTAAATCTGACTCTTTAAAATTCTCAGTAACAGTTGCGCCTCCCCACACGCGGCCCACGAGGTATCCTAAATCAGTGCTTTTTATTATCATTAAATAATGGCTCTTAGGCACTTTTATCACAAAACATAGAAACCAGAATAAATTAATAAGTTTTTCTTTGTTTTCAGGAAAAATTTAAATGGTCTGGGCTTTAGAATTATTTGACATCTCAGAACTTGAAAAAGAAATAGCTGAGAAAAAATAATTTTTTTCTTTTCTTTCAAAACTTTATCTCTGAAATATCACTTAAACCATTAATAGTATAATCCGGAGCATATACTCCATCAGCCCCTTTTTCTGAATGTTCTCCTGTTAACACTCTTACTGTTTTCATTCCAAGCTTATTAGGATATTTAAAATCAGTTAATGGATTATCACCTACTGCCACAATATATGGATAATGCATTTTTGGAATTCCAAAGCAATCAGCAGCAAAAATAAACGGAGCAGCACTTTTCCTTTTACTATTACCCATTTGCTCCGTGTATTGAATTAAATCAAACATATTTTCAAGTTCTGCAGCTATCACTTTCCTCTGCTGCGTTAAAGCATTTCCATCTGTAATACAAGCCACCTTAACTCTGCCTTTTTCACCTTGTATATCATATTTAGTATTTTTTAATGTTTTCAACACGTCAAAAACCCCTTCATAAGGTTCTAAATGTTCTGGTATATAACCATGGAAACCTTCAGTAACTAAATAATTCACCAACTTTTTCAAACTTTTAAATTGCTTGCCTGTTTCTGTAATAATAGGAAATTTTATACCAAAATAATCAACAACTTCATTCAAATTTTTTTTACCTTCCATAGAATTTTTTTTGTAGGTCTCTTCTATTCTTTTAAATGTTAAGTTAGCATCAATCCCTAGCTCCTTATTTAAAATATCAGAAATTAATCTAAATGCACCTTTATTATATTGACCTTGATCAATTAGACAATTATCTAAATCAAAAAACCAAGCTAAAATATTTTCACCCTTCATAAAAACACCTGCTTACAAAACACCCTTGTGATTATCAAAAAGAGTTATAAATCTATCCTCTTTCCTATATCTCATTTCATCTTTAAGTGAATTATGATATGCAGCCAATCCAATTAATGTTTCATATACTTTAGAGAAGGGGTATATAAATGCATAACCCCACTTCTTTTTAAATTCTTTTTTAGACAGAGTATAACCCATAGTCCCAAAATTTAATCCCACAAAAGCTAGATAAAACCCAGACAGCCATTCAGGATCTTGAGCACCAAAATAAAGAAGAGCAGGCAACGCTACAACCTTTAATGGATTTCCAAAAGTATTAAAAATAGTTTCAAAACTAGTTTCAACACTCAACTTGCCTTTCTTATAAAGTAATCCTTTGTAATTATTTATAGCCTTCATAATTCCTCGTTTCCAGTTAATTCTTTGTTCTGTAAATTCTTTCAAGTTGGCTGGCGCTTCTGCTCTTAACCTAAAACCTTCAAAATAACCAATTTCTCCGCCGTTATTTATAATTTCAAAATTCCTCTCTATGTCTTCACCATAAAAAGTAATTTTTTTTTTTTGTAATTGTGTTTCTAATGTTTTTTTTAAAGTATCTGTCTTATATACTCCAAATCCTCCAGAACAAAGAACATATTTTCTTTTTCCGGTACCCATCGCATTTTTACCTATCTTCGAACCTATTTTATGATCTATGAACTGCAAGTTCAAAAGCAGCTTATTACCTTTCTGATTTGTCTCAGAAATAATCTCACATGTCCCACCCTCTAATCTTTCATTATCCAACTCACCAACAATATCATCTAATCTTTTTTCAGAACTTTCATCAACTGTAACATCAGCATCTACAGTAACAGAATATTTAGTATTAATATTTTTAACTCCATCATAAATAGCCCCAATCTTTTTTCCATTCATTCCTCGTTCTATAATATTAAAACCCATCCACTTAACTATTTCAACACTATTATCA
>JAFCCF010000077.1 GCA_017610325.1 Candidatus Aminicenantota bacterium
CGATAGCTATTTATGGCATGAAATATGTTCTTAAAATCTTAAAACTAAGATTTCATAATTAGGGGCTGTGTAGAAAAAGTCAAATTTGTGCCCAGCCACCGCCCTGCTTTGCAGGGTCATTTTAATCTCCCCTTGCCTATTGCGGGGAGGAAAAATGAGCCGCACATGGTGCGGCCGGTGGCTGTGGGCTAGATTTTCTACTAAGCCATTTTTAAGAGTTAAATTTATAAACTCTCTTTGATTTCAATCTCTTAAGGGTGAGTAAATGAAAAAGGCTTTAATCACAGGAATAACTGGCCAAGATGGTTCATACTTAGCTGAATTTCTCCTTGAAAAAGGTTACGAAGTCCATGGAATTATTCGGAGGTGTAGTAGTCTTAACACTTGGCGTATTGATCATCTATATAAAGACATCCATGAGGAAGACCACTTTAGGTTACATTATGGTGATTTAACAGATACAACAAATATTATCCGACTCATAAAACAGATTGAGCCAGATGAAATCTATAACCTTGCAGCACAGAGCCATGTTCAGGTTTCATTTGAGACAGCAGAGTACACTGCAAACTCAGATGCATTGGGTGTGCTTAGAGTTATTGAGGCTGTTAGATTGCTTGATATGGTTGATAAAGTTAAGATATACCAGGCATCGACCTCTGAGCTTTATGGAAAAGCAGTTGAGACACCACAATCTGAAACAACCCCATTTTATCCCAGAAGCCCATACGGCACTGCAAAACTATATGCTCACTGGATAATTAATAATTATAGAGAAGCTTATAACATGTTTGCATGCAATGGCATATTATTTAATCATGAATCACCAAGAAGGGGCCAGACATTTATTACAAGGAAAATCACAATTGGATTATCTAAGATTAAGCTTGGTTTACAAAATAAGCTTTTCCTAGGCAATCTTGATGCAAAAAGAGATTGGGGTTATGCTAAAGAATATGTTGAATCAATGTGGTTGATGCTTCAGCAGGAAAAACCAGATGATTATGTAATTGCCACTGGCGAAACACATACAGTGCGCGAATTTATTGAAGAAACATGTAAGATACTTGATATTGACCTTGAGTGGAAGGGAGAAGGAGTTGATGAAAAAGGCGTTGACAAAAAAACAGGGAATATTATAATTGAAATAGATTCAAAATATTTCAGACCTACAGAGGTTGAATCATTGCTTGGAGATACAAGCAAAGCAGAGAAGGTGCTTGGCTGGAAAGCAAAAACAAAGTTCAGAGAACTGGTTAAGATGATGGTGGATGCTGACCTGGACATTCTTAAAAACAAGAAACCAGTAAATTAAAATATTAAAAGATAGTTCTCAGAAACACAGCACAAACAGCACAAACAGCACAGCAACAAGATAAAACATCAGGCCCATCTTTCTCCTTGCCTCTTTATCTACTATTCTACAAACAATATTGGGCTAAGTTGTATTTATTGGTTTGGGTGTAAATCATGCAAACATTTATAAATCTCGTATAAATACCAATTATATATAATTGGTATCTATGGGGTGAAAAAATGGGGGATTCAAATATTACAACAATATCAATACCAAAACCATTAGCAGAAAAAATAAAAGAAAGGATTGAAGGCACGGGTTTTAATTCTGTCTCTAGCTATGTAACCTATGTGCTCAGGCAGGTGCTTTCAAATGTAGAAAACAAGAAAAAGGAAGCATTTTCTGAAGAGGATGAGCGCAAGATTAAGGAGAGGCTACGAAGTCTTGGATATATTGATTAAGGATGAAAAAAATATTCTTGTTCGGAATTGATGGTGCACCACCCGAATTGATTTTTGATAAGTGGCTGGATGACCTACCTAATATCAAGAAGCTCATAGATAAAGGTCTATATGCAAAGGTGAACAGCACAATCCCTCCATCTACAATTCTTGCCTGGAATGCTATGTTCTCTGGGATGGACCCTTCCCAGATAGGTGTTTTCAATTACACATACAGAGATGAGCAAGGCAATTCAAGGCTTGTGAGTTCAAACAAGGTCAAGTGCAGCTTGATATGGGATGTTCTAACCGAACATGATAAAAAGAGTGTTGTGATGTATGTTCCATTAACATTTCCTGTCAAGCCAATCAATGGAATAATGGTCAGTGGATTTCTCACACCAAGTGTTGATTCTGACTGTACTTATCCAAAAAATGTTAAAGATAAAATCAAAGGAGATAAGGAATCATTTTTTGATGTTGCTGTTGGCTTAGCAGGTCACAAAAAACTTGATACTAGTGTTTTGCTTGAAAAGACATATGATATGACTAAGAGACAGATTGAGCTTGCAAGGGATTTGCTTGTAAATCAAGAGTGGGAGCTATTTATTTGTGTAATGATTGGCACAGATAGGTTGCAGCACATGTTGTGGAGGCATTTTGATTACACCCACCGAAGGTTTATTCCTAACTCGCCTCACAAAGATGCTCTGAAGGATTATTATGTGTTTCTTGATTCCCAATTAGGAGAAATACTCAAGTTGCTTGATGATGATACAACTATAATTGTTACCTCAGACCATGGCATGATTAAGCAGGAAGGGAAAATAAACATTAACAACTGGCTGATAAAAGAAGGATATCTTATTATTAAGGAAGAAGCAAAGCAGGAGATGACGGCAGCCAAGTTCAGATATGAATGGATTGATTTTAAAAATACAGTTGCTTATGGTGGCGGTGCATATAATGCTAGAGTCTACATAAACAAAGATAGGGTTGGAGATGATTATGAAAAAATAAGAGAAGAATTAATCCAGAAGCTGCTTGCAATAACAGATGACAAAGGCAACAAGCTTGACACGAAGATATACAAGAGAGAAGAGATATATGCAAAACCAGACAATCCTGAATGCCCAGACCTTATAGTTTATTTTGATGACCTGAGATGGGCATCAAACCCTGACATGAATGCAGAGGGGTTATATTCATGGGAAACTGCTGTTGGTGCTGACAGTGCAGGACATGCG
>JAFCCF010000003.1 GCA_017610325.1 Candidatus Aminicenantota bacterium
TCCTGCCCACTACAACACTGGCTCCGCCAACAACAGTACCCGAGGTAACTACAACATTACCACCAACCACGCTAGCAGTCACTACTACTACAATATCAGGTGCACCTACCACAACACTAGAAACAAGCAGGGACATTTCCTCATATTATGGGGGAGATGAAGTATGCACTGATGTCACAGCTGCTGAGAAACAGCAATGCCTGGATGAGAAATGGAAACAGGCAGCTAACAGTTTCTTTGAGATTGAGGTGTGCGAGGAGATTGTTGACACAACCATTAAGACAGAATGCCTGGATGAACTGAACCATCAGCTGGCTATTGCTAATGAAGATGTAGCCACTTGCAATAAGATAACGGATACAGAACGAAAGGAAGAATGTATTGCCTCGGTTGGATAGATTTTTTATTCTTTTGTTATTTTTACTGGTTTGCACAGGCCTGAGCATATTCCCCTAGAGAAATAGGCGCAATTAGTACATACCGCTGGAAGCGGCTTTGTTACATTTCTCTTTTTAATATCCCTTGGTAGCTCCTTAAGCATAGGTTTATTGAATCGGTTGCATAGTTCTGCACAGCCATCTTTTTTTATTACGCATGAAAAAACGCAATTTGGACATGATGCAGGTATATGGTATTTTAAGAATATCTTATCATAGTCTGCTCCAAAGATGCACACTGGCAGTGGATGGACAACTCTAAAAAAGATGCCGCTGCCCTGCAGCATCTCAAACAGTTCAATCAACCTCCGGCCAGTATTTCCATTAAGGTCTTTTTCGTCAAATGTAAAGGATAACAGCAACAGCTTAGAGCCAGTCTCCTTGAATCCCTTGATAATCTCTTCATTGGATTCATTGAAGTTCACATTGTTAACTGCCAAGCTTATCTGCCACTGGTTCGCAATTCTGTATTTTAAGGGTATATTTCCATGGCCAATAAAAAAACGCATGAAAAGTCCCTTACAGAATAATAACTTTGAGGACTCATCAAACATGCCAAGATTCCTGTACACAAACGCAATATCTGCTAAATTAGGGAGTATAGGCTCAAAGACAAACCCTTTCAGGTAACAATCAAGCGCCTCTTTGTATCTTTCCTGGCTCTTGTAGATAGTTCCAAGAAATGCCCAGACATCTCCCCTTTTTGGATTCGCATGAATAGCCTTGTAGGAGTTCTCGTACAGCTGGTTAAAATCAATCTTTTTGCAGTACAGATACGGTGCAAGGAAGTGCCTCACAAAGTAAATGCTGTCAAGTGTGGGATCTTCATTAAGATGTTTCATGAAGAGCTTTACACCACCTTCTAAGTCAAGGGACTTTATTTTTCTTAGAACCTCTTCATGGATTTGTTTTCCTTCGCCCATCTTAATCAATCAAATTTCATCAGCACACCATCGTACTTATCTTTTTTTTCAATGCCTGTAACAAAATCCCCATCTTTATATATTGAAACCTCGTAGTTGGTTATTTTGATTTCATTTCCTTCTTTGAAAACTTCTTCCTTGTATTTGTCCCTTCCTGCGCCGCAGAAATGGGTATCCTTGTATTTTATTTTCTTGCCTGATAATTTTCCATCAAAAACAAAGGCGTTCTTTTCCCCATACACTAGAAGTGGGTATTTCAGATGCTGCGTAATCTTATCTGCATAGACTCTATCTTCCTCTCTAATGGCCTTGTGGAGGGTTTTTGCATATGCAACAGTATTCTTACAGTTAAATGAACAGGGATGGTGCCTGATAAGAAAATACCAGTGGCCCATTATAATGTTATTGCAGTAAATGGAGAATTTTCCTTTGGTGTTCTTATAGATTTCTATGGGGGTGTTAAATCCTGTTTTCTCCTTTGAAAACTTAAAGTTGTGGAAACTGTAGAAGTCTATGCAGCACTGCGGAAACCCAAGGTTCTCACCAAACCTAAAATTATCCAGGGGGGGGTCATTTATTATATCGTCATCGATAATCAAAGTGTACCAGTTGACCCTCTTGGCCTCATCAATAAGCTTCTGCGAACGTGAAATAAAAACCTTTAACCAGGTGTTCTTCAAATTTGGTATGTAAGGCACTCCAATAAGCTTTGTTGTACCAAGCGTTATTTTCCTCTCGAAGTTTCGCAACCAATCTTCTTTTGGTGACATCCCCATATAATTATCATGGTCAATAATGAGGTTATATTTCTTACAGAAGGGCTTAAGTTTTTTATAGATTGCACTAGTTACCCATAGGTCTACAAGTGGCTTAACATCCTTTGCAACTCCAATTATTGTAGGAAGTTCAGGGTGCTCGCTGGCTTCTAGGCAGTCCTTGATTAAGCCTTCTTCTTCTGTGCTATATGGTTCAAACATACCCTCAACCCCCTATACTATGATAAAAACAGATGTCATTGTCCAACGGACACGGGTCTTCATACCATGGCACACCATCATTGTCCAGATTAGGGCACCCCCTCTCTTCTCCAGGCAGGAACGGGCAGAGGTCAGATTCTGGGTTTTCAAAGACCGACCTAATCTCAAAATACTGGTCAAGGCCCCTTGTTTGTGTGTACCTAAAATTTCCAGGGTCGCAGAAACCATCTTTATCAGTGTCTTTCACGCCCTGCACATGGCTGTCACTGCAGCTGCCTGTAACTGTTGGAAGTGTGTCCTCAACATCTGGAACACCATCATTGTCCCAGTCATAGTCATCGTCAATGTCTGATGCAAATGCAAACCTGTCAGCATCAGGCAGTCCATCATGGTTGGAATCAAATTCCTGGTAATCAGATAGGTCAATGCCTGATGGAACACCGCACCCAAATCTGTTAAAGTAATACCATTCCCTCTCATAAACAAACTCATTATTCTCGCCAAAGTAAACATAAAATGGCCTGTAATATTCCTGGCCTGCGTCTGTGTAAAATACCTGAACCCTCCAGAATCTCTTCCCATAGCCACCACTGCCTTCAAGGCTTAGTGTTTTTGATGATGATGTTATTGAGTTTTCTTCAGGGAATCGCAGGAAACCATTAATCATTGAGTAGTATGTTGTCACAATCTTCGTGATTTCAAGGTCACTCTCAAACTCAAGCTGCAGGTTAGATGTTTTGCTGATAAGCTTCATCTCCTTTCCTGTAAAGTCACCTTTCAGTGCACTGACCTTAATATCATTGTCACATAGGTCAAGCTTATCCACTATACCGTCTGAGTCAGAATCTTTTCCAGAAAGCGGGCTGCTGAATACATAGCTGTCCTCACTATCAAGAATCCCGTCCTTGTCAGAATCTGAGCAATATGGCCCTGCAGATTCCCTGCAAGTGTCTGTACCCTGGTGCACGCAGATAAAATCATCTGAGTCAAGGCAGAGTTTGTCAAAATCATCTTGTTCAAGATAACCAAGAATCTTATAGAATCTCCTGTCAAAAAAGAAACCACCATCAAAATCACCCTGGGAAGCATGCGGCAGCAAGTGTGATTCTGGCAGGCCAAGGTACCATTCAAGCAGGGGTAGTGGTTTCAGTTCCTGAGCCCTGTGGTGATAGCCAATACCGTGCCACATCTTGTGCAACAATAACCCCACTGCTCTTGTGTGATCAGAATCGTGGCCATAGCCAAACACCTCCTGGCACAACTCAATTGTGTTGTTGATGTTAAAGCCAAAGCTGGGAGCATCCCTACACCAACCTTCCACCTTAAGGGGCGTGAAAAGTGCTATTACCTCATAATCATAATCTGGCTTAAGCTTATTGTCTATTGCACCAAGCCATTGCTTAATATTACGCTTTGAGTAATCCAGCTTCTTGTCCCCAAGTTGTTTGACATTAAAATGAACTATTTGCGTGTTGCAATTAATCTTCCCCAGGGATTCACGGTGAAATATTTTCTCAATCAGGTCTGTCCTTTTCTTCCATATTGAATCATCAAGCGCTGACTCAGGTGTTGAATCATCATGTACCAGCACATACAGCAAGTTAAAGTTATATACTGGTTCATGCAGCCTTATCTCTACTGAATCTGACTGGCTGACCTTTGGAAAGTGGAAGGTTGGAACCTTAGACTGCCCGGTAGCATATATGTCTGTGCTAAGTTCCCCTGTTATCTCCTGCTGTTGCAGAAACCCGCCAAAGAACTTGATTTTAATCAGCAGGATTATTGCTAGCACTAATATAATTTTTACAAGCAAAGCCTTATCATTAAGTATTTCTCTTAGATTCATAAAGAATCACCTCCGTGGACAAGAAAATTGCCAATTGCAAGATAATCAAACTTAGCTTCCTTAAATGCCTTGATTGCCTCCTGTGGTGTGCACACGATTGGCTCCTCATGCATGTTAAAGCTGGTGTTAATGATACTGGGCAGGCCTGTGATTTTATGATATTCTTTGATTATTTTATGGAAAGATGGATTATCCTCTTTTGTGACAAGCTGTGGCCTTGCAGTTCCGTCAATGTGCACAACACCTGGGCAGTTCTTCTTCATCCAGTCTGTACAGTCAAAGGTGATGTTCATGAACCGTGCTGTGAACTCTGCCCCGCTTAGGTTATTGTAACACTTGTCAGCATACTCAACTAGTGTGGCAGGTGCAAATGGCATGAATTCTGTTCTGTTGAGTTTTTCATTAAGCCAGTCATTAACTGCTGGGTCAGTTGTTGTGTAGAGGATTGATCTATTGCCAAGGGCACGGGGACCATATTCCATGGCACTGTTAAACCTTGCCACTACCTTGTTCTGGGCTAGCAGCTTACCAATCTCTGCCTCAATTTCTTTCTTGTGTTCATATTCCAAGCCAGATTTATCAAGTGCCTTCTTTATCTGCTCATTGGAGTATGAAGGTCCAAGATATATGCTTGGTAGCTGCCTGACCTCTGGTTCAGTATGCTTGAGCACAGAGCCGTAAGCTAAGCCGCCGTCACCCATGTGCGGAAAAATATAGATGTTATCAACATACCCAAGCTCATGAATCCTCTGGTTAAGCTTGACATTTGCAAACAACCCTCCTGCAAGCACAATATTGCTTAGCCTGGTTTTTTTAACCCAGTCCTCAACAAGCCTGGTGATATGTTCTTCGATATGATGCTGCAACCATGCAGCAATATCTTTTTTCTCATAGCCTGAGAGCTCATTCCTGAGATATTTCAGGCCGTTTTGCCCCCATTCCCTGCTGTAAGTGACCTTGCCATTCTTGATACTGAACGGCCACTTGGCCTTGACCTTTGTGTGATCGCCATATGCTGCCAAGCCAGTAACCTTTCCTTCGTGCTTGTGCCATTGAAAGCCCAGGAACAGGGTTACGAGCCCATAGAACCAGCCATATGAGTTAACTGCCTTGACCTTGAACAGCCTCTTGATTTTCCCTTCCCTGCATGAGCTAATAGTAAGCGAGACACCATCACCACAGCCATCTGCTGTGATGCACAATGCTTCCTTAAACCCGCTGGAATAATATGCAGATGCAGCATGCGCCTGGTGATGATCAACGAAGATAAGGGGCTTAGCCTTAAGCTCCTTTGGAAGGTCCTTCTTAAACACCTGCTTCAGGAATTTTCTTTGGATTTTGCCGCCAAAAGAGTCCGGGCTTGTGACGTGAATTTTTAGTTTGAACTGCGCAACATCTGAAAGATATGAGGTAAAGCTCTGGCCTTTCTTGCTCCGCACATTATATTCCATTTTCTGCAGGCCCCGGAATATTCTGGAAAATAATGGAGGGGTAAGAATGCCGCTAACAATAATCAAGCCAATATCCTCTGGCTTGATTTTTGTGTGCCTGAAAGCTGCCTCAATTGATTTATGGGGAAAGCCGCCAATTATTTTCTTCCTTGCCAACCTTTCTTCATTAACAGCATACAGAATACTTGAGTCCTTAAACAAGGCTACACCACTATCATTCTGACTGTCATTTATCGCAAGAATATACATATCTAACTCACCCAACCCTGACAATGAATTAGTAGTATTAATATTTAATGGTTTTCATGGTGTTAGTTTTCATTATAGAGTAATATTTAAATAATACATCGCATTTCCTGGTGTTATGAAACACTGTATAAAATGCGGAACAGCACTTAACCAGGATTTTGAATTCTGCCCAGGCTGCGGCAACCGGCTCATAAAAAACCAGCGAGAGGCTGAGGCGTTTGCTGTGGACAAGGCAAACACGCCAGAGCCAAAGAGCAATTGGATTAACATAATGCTCATACTCATAGTCTTTGTGCTGCTGTATTCTATATTCAGCCCAACAATCTTCAGGGATGGAAAAACAGATAATACCAGCAATGTGCAAATGCAGCTGCCGCAGGAGCAGGAGCAGTTAAATGTAGGGAATGGGTGCAGTATCTGGAATGTGGTTAATGACATTGAGCTACTGAATGCCACCTTTGACACCTCAACCAATGAGATGAAGGTCAAATTGCAGAACACTAGGGATACTGAGGTAGATATTGTAAGGGTTGCGATAACATATGAGCTCAAGCCAGACCGTTCAGGAGAGACAGAATTGATTCCACTAGATTACACAATGTCCCCTGGCAAGACCTTTAACCTGAGGTTCCAGATGAAAAAGGAACCTTATCTTGTAGGTGTTGAATTTGAGGGCTGTGAGAAGATAAAGTTCACTGAATGGAAAATGATCTAACTATTTCTGATATAGCCTGTACAGATAATATCCATGAAGGCTGTGTCCAGAGTCTGCAATAAACTCTAGCTCATACTTCTGGAGAATATCTCCCCTCATATTTCCCCTTTCCCAGTATGGCTTATACATGTAATAAGCACAAGGTGCATAATCAAATAAGTTGGTTTTGTAAACAAGGGTAAGCTTGATTGTATCTCGGTGCAGGGTCTCGATGAGTGATACAGGGTTAGCCACAGCATAGATACAGTCATCTTGCGTATCTTCTGCAATTGTAAGCAGGAAATCATGTTTCTCTTGCGATAAGGTGTACTTATTTACATATGGCTGGAACTTAAAAAATACAAACAAGATAACAATTATTAGCAGAATCCTCATCCCATTATATATCTCTCCCTTATGCTTGATAAGAACCTGCCTAAACTGGCTGATGAGATAGGTCATACAGACAAGCATTGGAATGTACAGATAGATGGTGTATCTGAAGCTCCTGCCAAGTTCAAAATTACCAATTTCATAGGCAGTGTAGAATATAAAAATGCCAAGGAAAAACACCGAATAAAAGATAATGTTTTTCCATTCCCTTTTCCATGCAAGTAACACCAAGCCAAGCAGTGTAAGGAGTGAATATATCAGGGGAAATTTCTGGTTATTGACCCAAAAGAGCAGGTTGTCTTTGATGTTTTCCTTGAAATAACCCATTTTTTGGGCAATGCTGTCATTATAGCTCTCCAGTCCAATCATCTTATCATGCTCAATCTGGTAGAATACTGGTGTGAGCAACAGAAAACAAAGCAGCACTGCTGCAATGAACCTGGAGTCAAGCAGTTTGCTTTTTAGTTTGGAATCAAAGAGTATGAGGAAAAGACCGAACAGCGGTACCAGGAACACAAACTCAATCTCAAGATACATTGTAAGTGGTAACAGGAATACAAGCAGCAATAGTGTTTTGGGTTCCTGGTTCCTCACATAAATGATAAAGGCAATGAGCGTTAACAGCAGGAAGAACACGTCAAGAACTTCTGGTGAGCCAGAACCTGACAACAGCAGATGTATTGGAATAACTGCGAAAAAAGCTGCTCCAAACAATGCACTCTCCTGGTCTTTCAAGATAAGATACAGGACCAGGAACATTATTATGACTGACAATGCCCCAATAACTGTATTAAAATAAAAGACTGTGTTGATGTCTGTCGGAAATATGGCAAATACAAGCGAAAGAATGGTTTGATAGCCAGGAGGCCAGTAGGTGATTGTGTAGGCCCTGCACTCAGAGTCAATATAATTATCACAGAAGCAGTTTTGCTGTGAATCCTGCATGTTCCTGGCAATGTTTGCATGAAAATATTCATCATCTGTGACAAGCAGGCTGTGCGGTATGAAAAACAGCCTGATAACAAGGGCAAATAGAAATATTACAAGAAGGACAAGCCATGTCTTTTTCTTTATTTTTGAAAAGTGCTTCTTAATAAGCTTAAGGTTAAGGAAAAGCAGCACCACAAAACCAAGAATAACTGCAAGCGTAACATAATAGTTTAGGTTTAGTATAAAGTAATCAATGAAATCTGGCCTGAAGTTTCTTTTTATGAGCAGGGCAAGTAGCAGAAAAACTGTAATTATAATAAGAGAGCTTGTTGAAAGCTTTTTTTGTTCCCCCATCCGCAGATATAGATAAGGCAAAACTTTATAAACATATTGATTTACAATTGAATGGGGGATGAGTGTTGGTATATGCATTAAGATTAATGGGCGGCTGTAATAACTGCTGCAGGCATTGCATGGTGCAGTCAGAGCTGAGAAGAGGCAGGCACATGCAGTTTGAGGAGATAAAGCATCTTGTAGATGCTAATAGAAATGATGACATTGACATATTTGGCGGCGAGCCAACAATCCATCCAGAGTTTCTCAAGATTCTAAAATATCTGAAAACATTTGGAACCAGGATTACGCTTGCATCAAATGCAAGGTTTTTTTCCTATGATGAGTTTGCAAAGAAGGTTGCAGATATTGGCGTTGATTTGATAAGAAGCTCAATATACGGCCACACAGCTGAGTTGCATGACCATATCACAACAATGCCTGGCAGCTTTGAGCAATCAATTGCAGGATTCAAGAATATCATCAAGTATAATATTCCGCTGATGGTCAACATTGTCATACTAAAGCCCAACTATAAGTATCTTAAAGATATTACGCAAATGCTAATTGATGTTGGTGTTAATGAGATAAAGTACGCTTCCCTTATCCTGAGGGATAATGGCTATGACAACAGGAATGAGCTTGCTGTGAAAATTACTGAGAGTAGCCCTTACCTGAACGAGGCCCTGGATCTTGCGCAGAGCAGGGGTGTAAGGTTTGTGATGGAGAAAAACCCGGTCTGCATTGCGCCTAAGTATCATGAGTTTTTCATTGGCGAGTCTGACCCAAGAATGGACCCTGCAAACACATTCTCTAAGTCGCCTGCATGTTCAAAGTGCAGGTTCAATGACAAGTGTGTTGGTGTGAGTGTAAGATATCAGGAGATGTTTGGCTTGGATGAACTCAAGCCACTCTGAAAATGTGCGGCATTACAGGTATTTTTGGTCTGAGCGACAAAACCCTAATCAGGAAGATGAATGACAGGATTACCCATAGGGGTCCTGATGATGAGGGATATTATGTTGATGACAATGTTTCTCTGGCAATGCGCAGGCTGAGCATAATTGACCTGCAAACAGGAAGCCAGCCAATGTATAATGAGGAGGGCAATCTTGTCATCATGTTTAATGGCGAGATTTACAATTATGGGGAGCTCAGGAAAGAGCTTGAGAATAAACACACGTTTAAGACAAAATCTGACACAGAGGTTATCATCCATGCATTTGAGGAGTATGGCCCAGAGTGTGTTAAGCGCTTTGAGGGCATGTTTGCATTTGCAATCTGGGACATGAACAAGAAAGAGCTCTTCATTGCAAGAGACAGGTTCGGGATAAAACCATTATTCTACACTTTTGTTGAAGATAAGTTTGTTTTTGGCTCTGAGATTAAGGGAATTTATCAGTATGATAAGGTGAGGCGGGGGTTTGACCTGGACTCTATGTATGAAAAATTCCTGTTTGGGCACTGCATACTTGAATCAACGCTATTTGATGGAATAAAACAGCTTCTGCCAGGCCACATATTAACAATCTCAAAGCACGGGTTTGAGATTAAGGAGATGCTGGCTTACAAGCTCAAGCCCATCAAGATGGATGAGAAACAGGCAATTACAAAGCTGTCAAAACTTCTTGAGCAGGCAGTGGAAAGAAGACTGGTAAGTGATGTTGGGTTTGGAATTTTCCTCTCAGGAGGAATTGATTCTGGTCTGATAACTGCAATTGCATGCAAGGTGGCTCAGGAGCCTGTAAAGACTTTTACAATTGGCTGCGCAGATGATATTGATTTCAGGCATGCAAGGATTGTTGCTGAGGCATTTGACACTGAGCATCATGAGATAGATTTTTTTGAAGATAAGTTCAAGGTTACAGCTGACTACTGCTTTGCACTTGAAGATACTGAACCGCATACAACCGGGCCCATAACCCTGTCCAAAAGGACCAAGAAATACTCAAAGATGGTGCTGTGTGGACAGGCAGCTGATGAAACATTTGGCGGCTATCCAAAGTACAAACAGATTTCAAGGCACCTTGGGGCAGTGCTTGAGAAATGGAACACATTCAAGCAGATTCCTAAGGACAAGAAGAGGGCCACACAGCTCTTCAATTATGTGCACAACTTTGTGATTAAGCTGAGCAGCACAGACAACTTCAACAACATGCTTTACTATGATATGGGGAGCAAGCTCGCAAACCTGCAGCTTGCGCCTGTTGACCGCACATCAATGGCATATGGGCTTGAGGTTAGGGTGCCGTTCCTTGACACAAACCTTATAGATTTTGTTTGCTCAATTCCTCCTGAGCTTAAGATGAAGCAGAACCTTGAGAAATACATACTGCGGGTTGTTGCTCCAGAGTTCAAGCTTCCAAAGGTAATCCAAGACAGGGACAAGTACATGAGTACAATGGGCAAAAATGTTTCAGATACCAAAAAAATCCCACTTGCCCAGCCAAAAAAACTTATCTTTGACGATTCGGTGAATAAGTTCAGCAAGGTTGAAAGCGGAGATTATGGCAGGCTCATAAACAGCATCAATCCAAGGACGCATAAGTTTGGCAGGTTCTTTACTGGCTTTGGAAAAGAGAGATTAATTTTTCTGGATATGCTGGATTGTTTCCTTATAAAGAATCAGGGTAAGATTCCCAAGAATTTCTCACTCAGCGACCTTTACTGAACCAGTTTGGAAATTTCAGCAGGCGCATTATGAACGCAGGGCTTGTTATATCCTTGATGTTCCTCATGATTGTTACAGGCCTGAAATAAAAGCTACGGAACGCTGATTCCCTGAACCTTTCAACCTCTGCAGCAGGAAGCTCATCTGATGCAATTATGTATTTATTAAAGTCATAATCTGTCCATTGCCTAGCTCTGATTTTCCCCTGCTTCTTGAGAGTGGTGTACAGCTCTGTACCAGGGTAAGGGACAGCGCAGTAGAACTGGCAATAGTCAAAGTGCTTTTTTGCAAACCTGAGGGTTTTTTTCATGCTCTCCTTGGTGTAGCCTGGCAAGCCAAAAATAAAATGCCCCATTATCCTTATTTTTGTCTTTTGTATAAGCCTTATACCCTTTAGGATTTTATCCACGCTAAGCTGTTTTTTTGCTTTGTCAAGCACCTTTTGCGACAAGGACTCAACACCTACGCTCACCATGATACAGCCCGCTCTTTCCATCTTCCTGAGCAGCTCTTCTGAAAGTGTATCAATCCTTGTTGCTGTGACCCACTTAATTTTCATGCCAGATTCAATAATCTTATTGCAGAGCTCAATGCCCCAGCTCTTGTCAAGGGAGATTGATTCATTCCAGAATATGAAGTTTTTAATATTATATTTGCTGACACACTCCCTAAGCTCCTGAATAATGTTGTCTGCTGAGCGCTTTCTGAAGATTTTTCCATTGTATGCTGAAGCTAGGCAGAATGTACAGTTATATGGGCATCCCCTTCCAAGTGTAATGAGGGTAAAGAGTTTATTGTCAAGCGGAAACCTGTAGAGGTTATTTTTCAGCAGCTCTCTTGCAGGAAATGGTAGTGAGTCAAGTTTTTTTACTGGTTCTGGCTTGTTGAGTTTTATTCCTTGGCGCTGCCTGTATGCAATTCCAGGAATTCCTGCTGGGCTTTGCTTACTGTCAAGTGCCTGCACAAGCTTCTGAACAGGAATCTCAGGCCCCCCAATTACTGCATAATCCAGCTCAAGAAATTTTATCAGGCTTTGCTTTGAAAGCACAGTTGGGAATATTCCAATTGCAATGGTAACTGTGTTGCTGTTAAGCTCCTTTGCCATCTTAGCAACTTTCATATCACCATAGATAGAAGGAAATGCTGTGTTTACCACAACAAACCTAGGATTATGGGCTTTGATGATGTTACTGAGCTGTTTAAAAGATATTTTCTCAGCAATGCAGTCAACAAGCCTTACATTATGTGGTTTTAGCACTGCACCAAGGTACGCAAGTGTGATAGGTGGCCAGAGTGCTGTCCAGCTATCCTTGGATTGCATGCAGCGACTTTCCCTGATATAATCAATATTATTGTATGCTGGCGGGTTTATGAGCAGTATATTCATTTCAGCCTCTTGAGGAAAAGGAACTCCAGGTTTTTATAGCCGTCCTTGAACCTCTTTAGTTTTGCTGTTCCAACACGCTTGCTGTATGAGCCAGGAACCTCTTTTGCTCTTGTCTTCTTAAAAGCCTCAATCTTAATCTCCTCACTAAAAGGCATGCCATTGCTTGTAAGCTTAAGCTTTTCCAGAATTTTTCTCCTAAAAATCCACATGCCGCTCTGAGAATCCTTTAAGTTCACTGAGAAAAACAGGTTTGTAAAAAATGTAAGGATGTGGTTGCCAAGCCAGTTCAGGGCCCTGAATGAGCCTTGTTTTGAATCTGCAAATCTATTGACAGTTATAAAATCCAGTTTATGCTTTATCAGATAATCAACAAGCCCTGGAATAAGCTCAACTGGATAGCTCAGGTCAGAATCAGCTGTTGCAATAATATCTCCACTGACTTTTCTAAAACCAAGCTTGTACTGTCTTCCATAACCTCTTTTGCTAGTATATACTATTGCTCCCTTGTTTTTGGCAATCTCAGCTGTTTTGTCAGTGCTCTGGCCGTCAATTATTATGATTTCAGCAGAATAACCTCTCTTTTTTAGCTCTTGGAGTGGTATTTCATCAAGCTGTCTGCAAATTGCCTTTTCTTCATTAAGACAAGGCATAACAATAGAGATCTTCATTATTTGGCAAGAATAGCTAGAAAGATAAAAAGGTTTCTATTACACAATAAATTCCTTAAGAGAAGTGTTCTTAACTGTTTCTTTCATCAGTAATTCGACCTTTGTACTGATTTTCATACCATTATTTTTACAAAAGTTTTTGAAGGAGTTAAAAATCTCCTCATCTATTGTCATGGATATCTTTTTTTTCACCATATTAATATATACTAATAAGGTAACTCCTATTTAAATCTTTCGATTTAAACCAGTAAATTTGAGCTTATTCAAAATAGATGGTGGCGTTTGTCTGCAAGGAACCCTTATCAGGATTGGGCGAGCTGTGCGACACTCAGCTGAAGCTGAGGTCCCACTTATTCAATATAGATGGTGGCGTTTGCCTCAAGCACTGTGTTCTTTGCAGTCAGGTCATAATCCAACTCCAACTGACCTACCTTTGCCTGTAGGTTGCTTACCAAGATAAACAAAACACCATCGCTAATAATATCATCACCAAACGGGTTTATCTCAGTGTATTTTCCAAACAAGATTGAGATGTTATAAGAAGGGGGATCTGCATCCTCGGTGATAATAATGCGCTGGTCATCTCCTTCTGCATCTAGGATATATGTTTTTGGAGAAAAACTTCCAATAATAGTACCATCTGCATCTGTGATATTCAGCTTAAGCAAGGGATTTCCAGCTGCATCATCTGTTGGCTGTGAAGATACAGTAAGGTTTGTCTGGTTTAGTCTCAACTCAATATAGATATAGTTAAGCCTTGTATAATCCCTAGTGTACAACTGGAGGTAGGCAGGGTGTATCTCAATTGTTGAGTTATAGGGGTAAAATGATAACATTGGCGTAAATGATTCTAGTGTTATGATTGTATTTGTGAGGTTTGAGAAGGTGCCTTCAATAAAAGCCTCATAGGTAGAAAGGTCAGTAGAATATGTGGTTGATTCCTCTATTGTGCTGAAGTTTGTAAATCTAAGATTAACACTTGTGCTGTTACGCACAATCTGGTCAAGGGTTATATCCAACAAATTCATGAAATCGGTAACAATATCCTCATGTATGAACCTTGCTTTTTCTGCAATGGCTGCCTCTGAAACAATATCCTGATGCAACTTGTTTCTTTTTACATAAGAAGATGAAAGAAGGAATACAGAGGTAAGTAGGAAGATGGTTACAATTGTGAATAGTATTCCTCTTTTATTCATTTTTATACCATGATTTCATTGTGGCATAATATACGCTATCATTGATAATGAAGGTTCTTCTTGCTACAAAGATGATACTTGAGTTGCCGCAACTACTGCCATTAAGTGTTCTGTTGACAGATAACCTGAGAGAACCACTCTTGTTGTAGAACTCAAACTCAGCGCACATATTGTTCTCAAGCAGGTAATTCATATACAAGGTCAGATTTGTAGAATCATTAAACTCATATGCATTTGCGAGTGTTTTATCAATCTTCAGGGTGTGCAATGTATCAAGCGAGATAATATATATCCCTGGCTGGCCCCACTGCAGGCTCTGCACCTGAGACATATAAAAGAATGAACCAGTAACAAGTGTTATAGTAGATATAAAGGCGAGCAGTACATCTAGTGAAAAGATGATTGACTTATTCCCTATTTTCAGTAGCACGATGCGCCTACGCATGTTTTCCACACCTTTAATGTTATTTTTGTCCAGTTCTTATCATCCCCTGAGAGCATAATCCTGCTTATCTTGACCACGCTCTCAGCTGAGGCATTTGGTGTCTCACCGATTAGTGCCAGGTCCTCAAAGTGTGTCCTGTTAAACTTTGAGACATTCATATGAAATTCATAGCCCGGCCCCCTTATGCCCAGTAAGGTCTTGTATACGCTATAGTTTGTGTTGTTTAGATTGTTAAGCCTAATAACCTTGTTTTCATCTATGAACCAAGGCCGGTTCTTGGCAAAGCCAAGTGAAGATACATTTGTTGTGTTGAAATCTGAAAGATTGTGCCAGTTTGGGGGGTTGCCTGTTGTTTGGATAAGGATGGAAGCTGCGTTCCTTGCAAGTATCTCCAGATCATTCCTCCCTTCTGTAAAATAGATTTTCTCAACTGAGGTTGTCCATGCCCACTCAGACACAATAAGTATCACTACAAAGAGCATAAGAGCTATCACAAAGTCAATTGAAAATATTTGTGCTTTACTGCGAGACATTTATTGTACCCATTATATTTGTAATATTTACCTCCCCCATTGAAAGGGAGGTGTTGCCTGTAAGGTTTGAGGTTAAGAGTGGGCTCTTGTAATGCCTGCCCACCCAGGTGATTATTACAGAGCGGGCTGTGGCATTTATTGTAACATTAAAGTTAGCACCATCTAAAAGTTTTGCAGGAATGTAAAAGGTCCTCTTTGAACCATAACCGCTGATAAGTGCTGAGTTTATGCTCCAGCTCACTTTATCCCCAACATCCTTTGCGCTGAGATATTGTTTGATGCCTGTGAGCTGGTTTTCCCTATGTTCTGAGACTGAGAGAATAACAAGGAAGAGACCAGTTAGTACGACAAGTAGAGTTATAAGCTCAACACTTACTTGGGACTTTTGTTTCATTTTGTTGTGTTTATATTGGAAATGTTCACATATGTTCCAAATGACTCAACCTCGAGCCAATACGCGCCAGACTCTGTTGGGATTGTACCGCTTACATTAAAGTCAAGCCTCCTGAACATACTTCTGTTGGCCTCCATGGCCGAGATATTAATGGTCATTGTCTGCCCGCTCACAGAGGTTCCGAGAACATTCCGGGGCATTGTTATAAAAACTTTTATCTGTGCTCCCCTGCCCTCTTGATACACAAGCTCTGCTGCAGATGCGAGTTCATCCAGGGCATGCTTTGCCCTTGTGATTCTGAACCTTTCACCCCCGCTCGACAGGATTTCCAGGTCAATCACAGCTATGATTAACAGCACAGAGAAAAAAAGTGAAAGTATCACCATGTATTCTGCGCTGAGCTGGGATTTCCTGTTCATTTTAGCTGAAGTAGTTTGAGATATTGACTGATAGTTGCTTACTCTCAAGCTTTATCCAGGAGTTTCCTGGTTTTCTTGAAACGTTGCCGGTCATGTTATAATCTGCTATCCTGAATATTTCACTTTTCTCCCCTGAGATGTTCATGACAAGTGAGATTGTGCGGCCTGAGATTGTTATGGTATCAACATTACTAGGAATTGAAACGTAAATCTTTGTCTTGGCACCCTCACCTTGTTGATACACAAGCTTCCCCGCCTGCACAATCCTGTCCAGGGTGATTTTTGCCTTTCTTGCATTGTATTCTCCCTGGACACCAGTCATCACGGTCTGGTTCACAGTGAAGATAAAAGCAAGAACAACAAGTACAACTGCGAGAACTACCATCATTTCACTACTAATCTGACCCCTTTTTTTAAGCATTAATTTAGCAATATAAAAACTAGTATAAAAAGTTTAGCTTTACTCATGATACACAATAATACCCTTATCTGTGATGGAGTAAGAAAAGGTTTTCGAGGAGTGGTCTGTACAGCGCATCTTCAAAATCTCCAATGATCTGTTTCTTGCCTTGTGCTCCCTGGTATTGTACAGCCTGATAACACTATCAACTTCATAGTCCATTATATTGTATGGATGCCGGTCAAAATCCTCAATGGGCTCCCCTATAACAAGGGTGGTGCACCCCCATTTCTTGATGGTCTTGAACAATAGCAGCAGGGAATCTCTCTTGTCACTTACTGCATCATGAAGCATTGAATAAGAAGTAAGTGAATCAACCACAATCCTCTTTGCCTGTATTCTATCAAGAATATCCCTAATCACGCCGCCGCCAGCTCCAAGCAGTTTTTCAATCTGTTCAGGAGCGTATTTGATAAAGACAAACTGGTTATCTGCCTCTAATTGTTTGATATCCCAGCCAAGCCTGAGCATGTTCTCGCAAAACTCTTCTTTTTCCTCCTCAAAGTTGATGTATACAGCTGGTTCATGATACTTGCATATGCCGTTTATAAGGAATTGTGTGCAGAAGATGGTCTTGCCAGTGCCAGCACCACCCTCAACCAGGTTAATGCTTTTCCTTTTAACACCACCTTCAATTAATTTGTCAAAACCAGGAATGCCTGTGGGAACTCTTTCAACCTTAGCTCCAATCTTCCAGTTAATTGGGCAAACCTCAGCAGTCTGCTCCTCAACCAGGTCAGAGGTAGATATCTTCCTTGCTGATTTTTGGGCCGGTGGTTTTACTGCAGCTGGTTTTGGCTTATCAATACGCTGTTCAGTGGGGTGTTTTCTCTCCCAAAAATGTCCTGGCCTCTTTTGTTCTGTCATAATCAAAGCCCAGTAAAACTAGTATTTAAAGTTTTGCCTAGAAAACTTACTCAGCGCATGTGCCCTCTAGCTTGCGGCCGTTGCCGTCAAAATAATATGTATCTCCGCTCTTGTCCCGGATATAGGTTATATTGATATATAAAGAATAGGTTTCCCTTGCATCGCATACATCCCCAATATCACTGTCTGTGAATTCCTTCATTTCCCCAGGAGCAATAACTGTATCTGTTGTTGATATGGTAATACTGTCAAAATATATTGTATCTATTGTGATTATCTCGGCGAGGTTGTTCTGTATCTGCAAGTATGCATTGTCAGCTGCACCGTCATTCTCTATTGACCAGGAAACAACACCAATCTCAGCTGACTGCCAGTATGCCTCATTTGACCTTGTCCTGCTCGCGCCACCTATGCTCGGCAAGCCACCCATTATAGCTGCAACTATCAGTGCAATTACCAGTACAATTGAGAGAACTATCATATACTCTGTAGCTGTCTGACCTCTTTTTGGAAACATTAATAATATTTCAGTAACCTGTAGTATATAAATTTTTGTTTTTTTTTGATTTCCTCTCCAAGCCCTGCCACTGCTCAGCCTTGCTGAGTTCCTTTTATTCCCCGCAATAGGCGGGGGGAGAGAAAAGGAAGCTGCGAGCAGCCAGCGGCATGGCGGGATTTAAGATAGGATAAACAGAAAAGAAAACTATTTATATATAATCAACGAGTTAATGGATACTGCTTCAAAAAAAGAGGGTGTTAATGCATGAAATGGTATATATTGCTAGGTCTTTTGCTTCTTGTGTTTCCTGTATCTGCCAGTGTGGAAATACTCAACCCAGTCAACAAAACATTTGAGACAAAGGGTGCTGCAAGCCTGAGGCTGGTGATAGATTATAATGTATCTGATGCTGACGGTGCGTGGCTGGATGTTGCTGGGAACAGATTTGATGTTGCAACCAATAACTTTGCAGAATATTTTAAGCTGGATGAAAGCAGGAATGGTGGAGATTTTATTATTGACAGGAATATTTATAACAGGTTCATTTATACATTTTCACTCAAGGCAACAGGTGATGGTAAAGTACATAACATGCTGCTTGATGATACCACAAATAAGAGCTATATTGATATTTATTATTCTAAAAGCGGCAACCAGGGTGGCTGGTACTGCCTGGACAACAACACATATAAGAGGTTAAGGGTGGCTGCAGAGGACAGAGAATATGATTTCAAGCTTGTCGCAAACACAGATGGCAGGTTCTTTACAAGCTATGATGTTTCAATTGAAGAAGAGTATAAGGGAAGGTGCATAATCCCTGATGAGACAATTGACCACATCAATTGGATAAGCTTGTCCTCTATGGAAACACAGGGAATAATCTCAAACCAGCTGCTAAGAGCTGGCAGCTATTACCTTGACCTTGGTATTGGTGATTATGTGATAAAAGCCTTTGCAAACAAGTCAGGTAATATTAGCTCTGACTCTGCATCTATTTCCATCATAAGGGGTGATACAAAAGAGCAGACTTTCTGTTCAGATGGAACAGCAGAAGGCAACTGCAGTTCAGAAAAGCCCAAGTATTGCTACAGGAGCGCGATAATTGATAATTGCCAGCAGTGCGGCTGTGAATCTGGCTATGTTTGCTCAGATATTGGCTCCTGTACAGCCAGCAATACAACAACCACCACAATAGCTGCATCAACAACACAAAGCATGGCAACTACAACCACCCAGCAGGTAATTATAGATGACTTCGGCAAAGAACCAGGCACAACAAAATATTACATCTTCATCGTGCTGCTTCTCATACTGCTCGTTACTGTTATTTTCTTCGTAAACAAAGAATTAAAGAAATGATAGAAATCCCTGGTTACGTTTCTTATTGAGGATTTCTAGCATGCAAAGAAAAAACAAGGTTTTTTCTTGCACAAAAAATACAAAGTATTTTTTAGTGCCAAAAATGTCGCCCTAAAGGGCGGAGTTTTAAACCTGACTCAAAAACGTCTTGCGACATTTTTAAGCATAACCTAAATAGAACACACACCCTCAAGATTGTGACCTTCTCCGCTGAAAGTGTATGGGGTACCAGTCTCATCTGCTGTGTAGTTTATCTCAACCTTAAATGTGTACATGTCACCTGCACTGTTCCCACAATCCTGGTCAATATTTATTGTTTTTTGCTCGCCAGGCGCGAAAGATGTAGAGGTTGAATACACCCGTGTACCATCCAGGCTGATGCTCGTGATGCTGATTGAGTTCTCAAAATGATTCATGATAACAAGCACATCATCTGTACCTGCTGCATCAGGGTCAAAGGAATATGCTGTGATTCCAATATCAGCTTCCTGCCAGTATGTTGAACTTGCACGATGCCTAGCTGTGCTGCCAAAAGAAGGGATACCCCCAAGAACTCCAACAGCAATCAGGGCAATAATCAGCACAACTGCAAAAATAATAATATATTCTGTTGCGGTCTGAGCTTTTTTGTTCATCCTATTTCTTTATACTAACTACTATATAAAATTTCTGCTACATGAGCCCTGCGAAGAATTTTGCTATTAATATCTTTGACACTGCAAAGAGTATTAATGAGGCCATCACTACCATGGGCGCGAACTTGAAGCCATATTTTTCTTTTCCAGTCTGAATCACTCCAAAGAGCATGCAGGCAAGTAGCGAGGTAACGAACAGTATAACCACTGCCATCTTTGTGAGAAACTCAGGGGTCAAGCCTAAATCCATTGAGAGGAATTCCAGGCCAAACTCTGATGCAGAAATGTTGGCAGAGGACTTCATATCAGTCACTATCTGGACAAAATGCACGCTGATTGCCAGCAGCAGTGGTGCTCCGACAATGATGGTGAACATGATGAACATAGAGTATGTCTTTGTGTTTGTTATCATCTCATTCTTCAATGACTTGGTCTCTGCAATATCCTCTGCAAGGTCCTCTAACAGGATTGCAAGGTGCCCCCCTGACTTAAGTGCTGAAGAAATAAGCTTCATTGCCCTCTCCAGCACAGGCGAGTTTACTCTCTTGCCAATGTTCAGCAGGGCATGAGCAAAACTCTCTGTACCCAGTGCCTTTGTTGTGGCATAATCAAACTCGTCCTTTAGGGCTCCGAACTCGTCCCTTGCAGCAACCTTCATTGCCTGGAACGGTGTCATGCCTGCATTCAGGTTTGAGGCCATTAGCTGCAGGGCATCTGGTAGTGAATCCTCAACCTGCCTTGTCCTCTTGTCTGCCTTGAAGAATATGCCTAGATATAGGAACAGCTGATAGAGCAGCACAACTGCAAACGCAGCAACAATTCCTTCTACCTTATTGACTGGAAAGAATATTTGCTGGCCTTTTATTATGATTATAACGAGAAGGATGTTGAAGACAATCGCTGGCGCAAACATTGATGCCACATTTTTTTTGTCTTCGCCTGCATACATCAGTAGCTGCTCAACACTCTTCCGATACTTTTTCGGATAAACCTTTATAAGGTTTCTGTAAATCCTGTCTTTGATATTCATGTTAAAACTCTGTTGTTGGTCTCCTTGACTTGACAAAGCCCATTAGCACATACTGCACAAAAAAGCACATTACAATGAAGGCAATGAACGTGCCCTGATTAATGCCGAAACCTGCAAATGATGTAAGGATAACGAGCAGTGTTGTGCCTATTGACGGAACAGCAACTGCAAAAAGCATGTAGAGCAGTGACCACAGGTTGAGCTCCTTGGCATAGTTCTGTATTTTTGTCCTCTTTTCAGCTGTGAGGTCCCTGATTATTGTCTTGAGGATACCCTTGAGGTTGCTGCCTGCTTTGATTCCATTCACAAGCTGCCAAACTGTTCTCTTGAAGTAATCTGACTTTGTGTTAATAGCAGCAGATTCAAGCGTCTGTATCATGGGCCTGCCACTGTTAATCTCATTCACCATTATCTTAAATTCTTTAGATATTTCGGCATATCTTGACTCAGAAACATTGACCATTGTGATGTACAGTGAGACGCCACTGCCTACCTGTAGCAGCATGTCCTTAAGTGCGAAGACGAGGTTGCGGTCAATTCTCTCAGCCTTTTTTCCTGCAAGCACATCAGGATACCTGATCAAAATCATGAAGAAGAGGAAGAACAGACCAAAGCCGATGGCTATAGACATCCCAATGACCTTGTTCATGGGCTCACCCTGCGTGTAAAGTAAGAAGAATATCAGCCCAAACATCAAGAACCCTATAAAGAAAGCATTCGCAATGCTGGCTGCAATGTACTCTGCTGCATTGTATCCAAGGTCAACCTGCCTGGTTCCCTTCTCCACATTTGGGAATGTCTTTTTAAGCCTGGATCCAAGCCCAATAAATTTCCTGGAAAGAGAATTAGTAATATTTGTTGGTAAAAGCATAAAAGTAACTTTCTCTACCATTTTTTATAGACCCAGAAAATCTGGCTTGCGGTTTGTCATAGTAGCGTTGATAATGAGGTCTGGATTTTTATAATAAAGCTTCATGACCCTTCCAACTTGGTTGACATCCTTTATGTTATTTTCAAGCATCCATTTGAGTATCATCTGTTTCTCATCAAGATCTTTTCTAATTTCATCTGTTGTCATTCCAGTATGCATGTTAAGCTCTTCAATTACCCTGATGCTCTCGTTAATCTTCTCAAAGGTGTCTGTCCTTGGCCTCCACCTATACAAATAGTTGAAGTCAATGGTCATCTCACCGCCAGGACCCTCAACTGTAAGAATCTCTGCCAGCTCAAGTGTTCTCCTGACACCTTTTCTACGGTCCCTGTACTGCACAATTGCAAGGTGGAGCGCTGCAAGTTCTGATTTTGGGATTGAAATTGGTGGCTCAACGAGCCTTCTCCTGACCTGCTCAACAGTATCAGCGTGCATTGTGGTGTAGACTGCATGGCCTGTGTGCATTGTCTCGAACAGCGCCTCTGCCTGAGTCCTGGTTCTTATTTCACCAACGATAATCCTATCAGGCCTCATTCTTAGTGATGCAACCATAAGGTCAAGCATGCTAACTTCACCCTGCCCTTCTGGATTTGCCTTCCTGCTGGTCATTGGAACCCAGTTCCAGTGCAGGTCTTTTGGCAGGTATATTTCCCTTGTATCCTCAATTGAAATCATTCTCTGGTTTGCGGGGATTGTTGCAGATATGCTGTTAAGCAAGGATGTTTTTCCAGATGCTGTACCACCTGCCACAAGCACGTTGAGTTCATACTGTACAGCTAACCATAAAAATGATGCAATCTCTGGGGAGAGTGTGTTTACCTTTGGGTCAATGAGATGCACAATTGTCCATGGGTTTCTTGCAAACCTTCTGATGGTTATTGTGTTGCCAGCTGTGCTTATTGGAAAAAGTGTTGCAGCTACTCTGTCTCCTGTGACAAGGTGGGCGTCCATGATAGGATTAAGGCTGTTAATCTGCCTGCCAACCTTTCTTCCAATCTGCGATGCGAAATTGTATATCTCCTCCTCGCTATTAATGAACTTTGTAGTCCGCATCCAGCCATGCTTGATGTGATAAACTGATACTGGAACATTAGAATTGTTTATGGCAACCTCTTCAAGGAAGTTGTCAGCCATTATGATTTCAATCTCTCCTAAGCCGTACATATTGTGCATTAATATGCCGCTCAGTACGCTGAGGTAGTTGTCATCAATCTTAGGCAGTTTTCTCTTGATTTTTTCCTTGGCAGCACTGAAGAAAACATGCTTTAGCTGCGCAATCTTTTTCTGATCTGATATGTCCTCTATGTTTATTGGTATGCTAAGGGCAAGCTCCTCTGTCAGCTGGTTGAGCAGCGCAGATGTTGCCTCGCCAACCCCTGGTATGATAATTTCATATATTGGCACATCATCATAGGGCGTGATCCAGATTTTGATCTGTGCGCGCACAAAATCTGCAGTTACATTATAGTTTTCAACAAGCGTTTTTTCAGCTGGCAGCTCAATGCTCTTTTTTGGTGGTTCTGGCATCTTTTTTAGCTTGATTGTAGGGTCAGAAAAGATATTAATTGGATATCTTAGCTCAAGCAAGTCTTCCTTTTCTAGTATTTTTGCCCAGAACTCAACAATCTTCTTGTTGTACTTGAGCTCCTTTACAAGCTCCTGCATGGTGACTTTACCACCCTTGTCCCTTATAATATAAATCAGCTTGTCAAGCACTGTGAGGATTTTGTTCTTTCCCATCTTGTCCACAATCTTGTGGCCTTCCTCAATCTGGCGCTTTCTTGCCTCAGCAAGGGGGTCAATTTTTTCAGAAGAATTCTTGGCTTGAGTTTTAAAAATCTCATTTGATGATGTTTGTCTTTTCATAACTGGCTTGGGCGGTGCACTCCCTTTTTCCGTGTGTTTTTTCAGAAACCCCATTTTAGTAATTGCCAATATTAAACTTCTTGAACACTTTCTCAAACAGCTGGAACTCTGGTGAGTTTACAAACTCCTGGATAACGTCTTCCGGAAGCTTCTGAAGAAGTTGGTCTACAATCCCCAGGACCTTTTTCAGCTCTGGATCAAGCTCATCAATCTTAGCAGATGCACTTGGAGCAGGTGCTGCTACAACAGATGCTGTTCCTGTTGACATACCCTGCATCTGCCTTTCCATCTCCTCCATTTTCTGGATAAGTGACATGTTGGTTGATTCCAGGTTTCTTACCTCTTCCTCTTTCTGCTTGAGTTCCTGCATCGTGCTAAGGTCGCTGCCTGCTGCTGGAGCTGGTGGTGGTGGTGGTGCTGCCGGCGCTTTTGAGTTGGCCTTCTGTGCCTCTACAAGCTGGGCCTCAAGCTCTCCAATCTTTTTGAGAGCATCCTGATGATTTCCTTCAGCCATTGCTTTTTCTTGTGTTGTTTGCCTGATAACGTGATGCACTGCTTCATAAGCACCTGACTGGGACACCTTCTTCTGCAGTTCAACCCTCCTCTGCATGACTTTCTCATCGAGCTTGCTTAATTCGTCCTGCTTTTGCTTCAGCTTATTGTCAAGATCAGTAAGTATCTTGTCATTCTTTGCAAACTTTGCATCAAACTGAGATAAATCTATCTTTACTTTATCACGTCTTGCTTCAAGCTCCTTAATCTCATTCTGGGTGCTTTTGCTTTTTTCTTTTATTCTGAGAACTTCTTCCTCAGCATGCTTGACTTTCTCAGCTATTGCATTCTCTCTTTGCCCAACCTCTCCTCTTTTTTTCTCCAGCCCTTCTCTCTCCTGCTGGAGCAGTTTTTCCCTCTCTTCAATCTCTTGCCTCTGCTGTTCAATCAGCTTTTTGTTTTGGTTCAGGATTCTTCTCTCTGCCTTGAGGGTTGAAATTGCTTTGAACGCACCTTCCTCATTCCTGAAAATGAACTTTTCCTTGCTCTCAAGGGCATTTTCCTTAAGCTCAATTTGTTTTGACTTATTATCCAGGTCTTTTTCCAACTCAGCAACCTGGGCTTCTCTTGTCTTTAGCTCTTTATCCTTACCCAGTATTCTTGTCTTTTCTTTCTGGAACTGCTCCTGAGAAGCCAGAAAGTCAGCTATCTGCTTGGCAAGATGTGTCTCTTTTCTCTTAAGAATTATATCCTCATTTCTTACCTTCTCGCCAAGCTTTTTCAGTGTTCTTCCCAGCTTTCTGCTCTCGCTATGCTCCTGTTTGAGCCTCTTCTTTAGTCCATCAAGCCCTTCATTGAGCTTAAACCTCTGCTCAATCTGCATTCCAATCTCTCTGCTGAGTTTGGTTTTCTTGATTTCCCACTTTTTTAGGCTTAGTTCCAACAATATCACCCATTAATGGTTGTAACTATATCTATCTCTACCTTAACCTAATTTTTGTGCTGAACATTTATAAACTTATGTTACTTTTAAGAAATGGTTAATGGTGATTATAGTTATTTTTATTTAAAATGCTCTTTGATGTGGCGTATGTCCCAGCCAGCGTCAATAAGCCTTGCCTTGATATGATCCTTGTCAACGCCTTTCGTTTTCAATTGGGATGCGTAGTGGACCAAGGTTTTCTTGTTAAGTTCTTTTATCTTTTCCTCAACCTCTATTGCCTTTTTCTCCAGGAACTGCTCCCTCTCACCTATCTCTTCCTCCCTTAGATCAAGCTCCTTGACTATCATCCTTACATCCTCATCCCTGTAGCGCTCTGGCTGCTCAATCAGCTTTGTGAGTTCCCTATTATGTATGTTTATCAGGCGCTCGCGGTTCTCAAGCTCTTTTGCCTTTTTGATTAGTATGCTTTCCTTCATCCTAAGCTCAGTCCCCTTTGTATCCTGTTCCATCTTTCTAATTTCCAGGTTCTTCTCTGCCTCAACACTCTGCCTGAACCTCTCCACCAGTTCCTCTTTTTTATTGGAAATCTCCTCATCTATCTTATCCCTAAGGTGTTCAAGCTCCTTGACCTCTGTGTAAAGGACGTGCTTCTTTTTTTCTATTTGGAATACCTCTTTGCTCAGCTTCTGCTTTTCCTTGATAAAATCACGCTCAAGATTTTTAAGCCTACCCTCTTCAATGCTAAGTTTCTTTTCCCTTATGATGAGCTCGTTGTCCAGTATTGAAAGGTGCTTGTCCCTGCTGTCAAGATATTTCTCCCTTAGCTTCATCTTGTTCAGAAGCTTTGTGTATATCTCTTCCTTGTTCTCAAGATTACGCTTTATGAAATTAATTTCATGCTCAACCCTCTCAAGCTTGACCTTATCCTCCTCAACCTTCTTCTTCTCACCAACCAAACCGTACTTAGTACTCATGAGCTGCTTGTTAAGCTCCAGTTTTTTCTTGCCAAGTGAGTCGATTTCCAAAACAAGGGCTTTGCGCTCTCTACTTAACTCATCAATTATTTTTCTCAGCTCAGCATCTTTCTCTATTGGTTTTTTTATAGCTTCTTTTATTTTGAGTGGCTGCGGAACTGATATAATATCTGGTTTTGTCTTCTCCTCAAGCTTAAACTCCTTATCAAGAATTTGGTTCATATAATTCTGCCTTTCTTTCTCAAGCAAAGTCATAAGAGTATCTTCATCGACTTCATAGCCTTTCTTCTTAAGAATAGAAAGTAGCTGTACAAAATCCTTGTAATCCCATATTCCTTTATGGCTGGAGGCAAAACTCTCAAGCAAAGCAGACTTTTTCAACTCTTTAGCACTAGAAGAACCCTCCTTTTTTGAAAATAATTTACTAAAAACCATTT
The DNA here is from genome assembly GCA_017610325.1 of Candidatus Aminicenantota bacterium. Taxonomy (GTDB): domain Archaea; phylum Nanobdellota; class Nanobdellia; order Woesearchaeales; family JAFCCF01; genus JAFCCF01. Next base: position 26,443 of record JAFCCF010000003.1, read on the forward strand.
TTTAAAGCTTTAGCTACTTTATAGGATAAAATTCCCTCTAACCTATATAAGCTTTTATTACTTCTAAAAAATGGAGAATTATAGAATATTCTGTTTTTTCTTTAGGCCCTCTTCCAGCTTTTTGATTTCACTTTCCTTGTTCCTGATCTGCCTCTCCCTTTTCTCGAGTTCTCTACGCTTGTTTGCAATTACCATCTGCCCATGACCCAGCTTTAACTCACCTTCCTTTAGCCTGTATTCCTTGTCAAAGAACTGCTTCTCTTTTTCAATAAAGCCTGACTGTCTTGACTTAATCAGTTTCTCGTTCTCATCCTTGACCTTTTTTAATGCGTTTATCTCATCCTTTATTTTCTTGACCTCTGCCTTCATTGATCTTTCTCTAACCCTGAGCTCATTAAGGTTTGTGGTGGTATGTTTAAGATTCACCTCAGCCTGCGCAAGCACCCTATTTTTCTGGTTTATCTGATCTTTGAGCTGCCCCAGTACAGAGATATAATGCTCAAATTTCTTGTGTACAATCTGTTCTCTCATTTGTTCGTTTCCTGTAGCTTTTTTCAGCAGTTTAAGTCTTTCCTGTAGCACATTGCGCTCTTTAAGCAACTTATCATGCTCATTCTTTATCTTAGCAAATGAGCTGCTAATTGTGTTATGCTCCTGTTTTGTAGCATCATGGCTTTTTTGATGAAGCTGGCGTGAATGACCAAGATGCTCAATCTGGGAAACTAACTTGTCAATCTCATTGTTCTTATACTTAATCTCCTTATTCTTTTTTGTTAGTTCAATCTCTGCTTTGTGCATCATTTCATCATATTTATTTACAGTTAATGCTTTTTCTTTAACCCTCTTGTCAAGATCATTTTCAACTCTTTTTATGTTGTTTAGAAGGGATTTTTGTTTTCTAGCTTCTTTCTCTGCAAGCTTTGCAACCTTATGATAATATAATGCTGTTTCTCTTAGTTTTTTTATCTCTTCAAGTTTCTTGGCTAGAATCTGGTTTAGTTTACTTTTTTTACCTGAACCAGAGAATAAGCTAAAATGCTTTTTTCCCTTTGGTTTTGGTTGCTTCTTAGCCTTCTTTTTTTCCTTTTCCATGCTTATTTCATAATAATTCAAAAGGTTTATATAATTTTTTGTATCCATTTTATAGTGAGACACGATGAAAATTGCAATTATCGCAAGTTCAAAGGATGAAGCAGGAATGAACATCAAGCAGTGCCTACTTGATTTATTTGGTTTCTCCAAAGTTAATAGGGAATTTGATGGTGAAACTGTTTATGAATTAGGTAATATTAAACTTTACACTGCTGGTAAGGTATCAGTTGACTGTGACCATGTTAAGAATATTGATGCTGATATGATTGTGTTTGCAACAAAGCATGCGAGCGCTTCTGGAATTAATTCCCTATCTGTGCACACGCAGGGTAACTGGACAAAGGCAGAGCTTGGCGGAAAAGACAGACAGCTATGTGTATGCCCTGCGCTTTACCTGAAAGCAGCGATGATTGCGCTTGAGAAAAATGCTCCTGCTATGAACTATGAGATTATACAGGAGTGCACACACCACGGCCCTTATCTTACTAAGCCATGCTTTTTCATAGAGATTGGAAGCAGCATTGAGGAATGGAAGAACAGAGCAGCTGGTGAGGTGATTGCAAAGACCATCATAGAGGTGCTGCAGCATGAGCCACCAAAGGCAAGAGCATGCCTTGGAATTGGCGGCCCGCACCACACACCAAACTTTAAAAAAATTATCCTGAAAACAAATATTGCAATTGGGCACACGTGCCCAAAATATAATCTTCAGAACCTTGACAAAGAAATGATTTTGCAGGCAGTTGAAAAAACCCTGCCAAGGGTTGAGCTGATAGCTGTTGACTGGAAAGGCCTAGGCCAGGAAAAACAGAAAATTATTGGAATTCTTGATGATATTAAGTCAGAGCTGGGAATTGAGTGGAAGAAGACAAAAGAGTTAAAGAATTAACCCTTGATTTTAGTATTCACTTCAAAGAATGGATTATTTAGAAATAACTAATTATTTCTTAGCTGGTGCTGGTTTGCCATCTGTTGGCTTGCCTTCTGCTGCTTTGCCTTCTGCTGCTTTGCCTTCTGCTGCTTTGCCTTCTGCTGGTTTACCATCTTCTGGCTTGGCACCTGCTGTAGGCATAACATCTGCCATGACCTCAGTGATTATTGCATCTGGCAGTCCTGCTTCTCTCATCTTGCCCTTAATCACTCCTGGCTCCTTGCCCTTGTTTGTTTCAAGAATCTCCCTTGCCTTTGCCAGGAACTCTTCTCTCCTCTCTTTAATCTCTTCCTCTAATCTCTTTCTCTCTTCTTCCTGTTCCTTTAGTTCCTCTGTGCTTAGCTCTGTCTTCTCTTCCTTAATCTCTTTGTCAAACTTGCCTTCGTTAACAAAAACTATTGCCTCTACTCCAGGAACACCTTCAACAAGAATTCCCATGCTGTTGCATGTGCCAATAATTTCTTTGACTTTTTCCTTTAGGTTCTTGCCCATAAGGTTATCTTCCTTCATCTTTGCAATCTTGATAATCTGCTCAATCTTAAGATCAGCAACCTTGTCCTGCAATGGGTTGCCTGCTCCTTTCTCAACCCTTGCCTCTTTCTTGATAAGTGATGATGCTGGCGGAGTGCCAACTGTGATTGTGAATTCCTTTGTATCTGTATCTACCTCAACTGTTATAGGAACCTGCATTCCTTTGAAACCCTCAGTCTTCTTGTTGATTTCCTGGACAACCTGGCCGATGTTCACACCAATTGGACCGAGTGCTGGGCCAAGCGGAGGACCTGCCGACGCCTTGCCAGCTTCAACCAGTGCTTCAACTTTTTCCTTTGCCATGGTATTACGAGAATAAACAGCTATTTAAAAGCTTTACTCTTTATCCTCCTCATCGTCATCGCTTTCTCTCCTGATGACCTTCACTGCATCCATTTTCACAGTGATTGGAATTGGAACTGCTGCTTCCAACAACTCAACAACAACCTCTTCTTTGGTCTTGTCAATCCTTGTGATTTTACACTTCTCCCTTTTGAATGGTCCAGATATAATCTCTGCAATGTCATTCTTTTTTATGTTGACATCTTTTTTTACCTGCTCGAGCATGTGTTCAATCTCCTTGTAGTCAATTACACTTGGAAGAATTCCCCGTGCATATGGGACATTAAATGCAGCTTGCTCAGCATCTGTTCTTGTGCCAGCCTCCACAAAGATATAGCCCCGCATGCCGTGCGGCCTTATAACCGCATAAACATCCAAGCCTTTTTTTGAAGCATTGCTTGTGACAAAGTCCATAACCTGATCTTCCCGATTAGCAGTTGTTCGAAGAGCATAGATGGTTGCTTTCTTTTTTTCTTTGGGCTCTTTTTTTGTTTCCTTTTTCTCTTCCTTTTTTGACCTCTCTTCAGGTTTTTTCTCAGGAATCACTAGTTTCTCTTCCTTGACCTTTGGCTCTGGCTTTGGCTCTGGCTCTGGTTTTTCTTCTTCAACAGGAGCCTGCTCTGGCTCTTCTGCTTTTTCTTCAACCTGTTCTACTGCTGCTGGCTCTGCTGGAACTTTTTCTACCTTTGGTTTCACAGAAACCTCTGGTTTCTGGGACACAAAAGAGCTTTGCTCTTTTCGTGCTTCTGCCTGCTCTTCTTTTTGCTCTTCAGGCTTCTCTTCAACAGCTTTTTGCTCTTCTATTTTTTCTTCTGGTTTTTGCTCTTCCATTTTAACCTATAAACATTACCTTTAGAAGGTGCATCAAAAATCCAATAAGCCCTATTATTAGGATACCTAAGGCACTGACCTTGACAATGGTCTTGAACTCCACCTTATCTGGTTTTTTTGTAACTCTGAGTACACGGATGCACTCCTTCCAAAACCTTTTGAGTTTATACAGTTTACCGAATCTACCTACCTCTACTTCTTCCATATTACACCTTAAGAACTTGGGTTTTATTTATAAATGTTGCTATTTAATCAACAAACTCAATGCCTAGCTCGTCTTCTATTTCTTCCTTTTTCTTTGCAGTGATTGTCCTTGCTGGCCCAAAGATTTGAGATGATTTGACGCCTGTGACAATGAGCATTGCGCGGATGGTCCCTTCAAGGTCTGGTGAGATTTGCGCTCCCCATATAATCCTTGCATCATCTGCAAGCTTTTCTGAAACTGACTCTACAACCTTTCTTGCCTCGTCAAGTGTCATGTCATTTCCACCTGCAACATTAATCAGAGCACCGTTTGCTCCGCTAATATCAACATCAAGCAATGGATTCTGGATTGCCTTGTCAACTGCCTCAGTTGCCCTATTATCAGTATCTGATTCTCCTATTCCTATCAATGCAACACCACCCTTGCCCATCACAGTTCGAATATCTGCAAAGTCAAGGTTAACCAGGCCAGCTTTTGTGACCAGCTCTGCAATTCCTTTCACTGCATTTGTCAGGATTTCATCTGCAACCTTAAATGCTGTGTGCAATGGTAGGTCTGGTGCCAGTTCAAGCAGTTTGTCATTTGGAATAACTATAAGTGTATCTACTATATTTTCCATCTTCTCAAGGCCCATGACTGCATTTTCATATCTCTTGTTGCCTTCCATTGCAAATGGGATTGTCACAACACCTACTGTAAGTGCACCAACCTTCTTGGCAACTTCTGCAATAACTGGTGCTGAGCCTGTTCCTGTTCCCCCGCCCCGGCCGCAGGTTATAAACACCATGTCAGCACCCTGTAATGAACCTTTAAGGTCATGCTCATTT
>JAFCCF010000033.1 GCA_017610325.1 Candidatus Aminicenantota bacterium
TGGGAAACATAATGATCGAGAATTCTAAGGAAGACTTGAATAAAGACCTTAAGAGCAAGCAGGACCTCCTAAACATACGCATTGGAACTATGGAGAAACAGGAGAAAACTCTGAAAGACAAGGCAGAGAAACTACAGAAAGAGGTACTAGGGAAAATTGACGAAAACAAAAGCTGAAGACCCAATCCAGGTGATAATTGAGACCCTGGAAATGCTCCAAGAGGATACAACTGTTCCAAAAAACCTCAAGAGCAAGCTATTGGGTACAATTGCACTTCTTAAGGAAGATGGTGAGCCTTCTGTAAAGGTTAACAAGGCACTCAATGAATTAGATGAAATCAACGAGTACACAAACATACAATCTCACACAAGAACACAGCTGTGGAACATTGTTAGCATGCTAGAATCTGTTTAACGCTTTTTCTTGCTGACCTTTATAACCTCATTCTTTGTGAGCACAGAATTTGGTATATATATAATATCCTTGCTTCTTGTCTCTATTCTTGTCTCAATAAGGTTTATCTTGACAATCTTTCCCTGAATGTTCTTTACCTTTATAGTGTCTCCTTCATTCAGGAACTTCTTCTGGTGTATAAGGATCCCTGCGATTGCATTTGGAACAAAGTCTTTTATGCTTAGGAAGATACCAATCACTATTATTATCATGAAGGCAATCGCAATAATGTTCAAGATGTCAGTTGCAAAGCCAATCTGTTTCAGTGCACTAACAACAGCAATAAAATAAATAATATATGTTATCGTACTTGCAATAATCTCCTCAAGCGAGAGTCTGATATGTGAAATCTTTTTCATAATCCTATCAAGCTCAACATCATGCAGGAATCGCTGCACAAACTTGCCCACCAGCTTTCCGATTATAAAACCTGCAAGGAGTATGATTATTGCGATAATAAGATTGGTGATTATACCCGAGAAAAAGTTGTTGACTACACCGACGCTCTTTCCAATAAATGAGTTATTCACAATTTCAACTGCCATAAACACAATATTGGCGGTTTCTTATTTAAATTTTGCCATTAAATTTATAAACCCATGAATACAAACTATAGAATATGGTGAAAAACAGGAAAACTGAGGCCAGTACAAAGACTAATACTCAGGAAAGGATTAAAGAGCTAGAGGACGAGCTGTCTAGGACAAAGTACAATAAGAAAACACAGCATGCAATTGGACTACTGAAGGCAAAGATAGCCAAGCTTAAGGACAAGCAGGAAAAGAGAGCATCTGTCAAAAAAGTGGGTCTTGGTTTTGGCATAAGGAAGAGTGGAGATGCCACAATTGTGATAATTGGCTTCCCCTCTGTTGGCAAATCTACACTGCTCAATCAGCTCACCAATGCAAATTCAGATGTTGGTGCTTATGACTTTACAACACTTAATGTTGTGCCTGGCTTGATGGAATATAATCACGCAAAGATACAAATGCTTGATATCCCAGGCATAATTGGCGGCGCCTCTGTTGGCAAGGGTCGGGGAAAAGAAATCCTTTCAATGATACGGAACGCTGACCTTCTTTTAATTCTCCTGGACGCAGCAAAGGCAAAGAAACATCTCAACATAATTCAGAAAGAACTCTATGACTCAAAAATCCGTACTAATCAGAACCAACCAGATGTTAAGATAACAAAGACAATGAGAGGCGGCATTAAGATTGGTGCAACAGTCAAGCTGAAGAAACTTACAAGGGACATGATTAAGGATATCTTAAAGGAATTTGGCCTAATGAATGTAGAGATTGTGATAAGGACTGAGATTGATGTTGACCAGCTTATTGATGTTATTGGGGCTAACAGGTGCTACACCAAGGCAGCATATGTTGTAAACAAGATTGATATGTTTGAGAAAGAACAGATCAAGGAACTGGGGAGGAAGATTAAGCCAGATCTTATGATTTCTGCGCTGGACAGCACCAACATTGAAGAGCTCAGACAGTTAATTTTTAATAAACTGCAGTTCATGCGTATTTTCCTCAAGCAGCCAGGCAAGGAGGCTGACATGAAAGAGCCAATTATCATGAAATCTGGCAACACAATACATGATGTGTGTGTTAAACTGCATAAAGAGTTCCTTGACAAGTTCAGTTTTGCAAGAATATGGGGGAAGTCAAGCAGGTTTCCAGGCCAGAAGCTGCTCAGCCTGCAGCACAAACTGCAGGATAAGGATGTTCTAGAAATACACCTGGATTAAATCTTTCTTTTTATTGCTCCGTCAATTGCTCCTAATAACCCAAAGATTGTTGTGCCGTGTAATTCTATGCTCTTCTTCTTTATTGCTTCTCTTAGTGTGCTATTAAATTTACTATACACCCTGCCAATCTCCAAGCTAAAGTGCGCATCAGAGCCAGCAGTCTTTGCAATTCCAAGCCTCCTAGCTTCTCTCTGTGCAAGCCAGTTCATCCAGAAAAAGTTTCTTCCGTTGAAAGCTTCAACTGCGTGAATACGATTCTTGATTTTTTCAATAGGGTATGAAAATGCCTTGAACAGGGGCCACCACCTGAATGCATGCGGAATAACCACAACACAGTCCTGCTGCTTTGCCTCGTCAAGCATCTCAAACAAATCATATGATTTAATCTCTTCTTGTACATAATAAAGCAGAACATCACCATACTGTGTCTTGATTTCAATACCTGGAATAACCTCAAGGTTTTGGTCTTTGTTCAGCTTCCTGACTGCAAGCGCGCCTTTTGTTGTATTATGGTCACACACAGCGACGCCATCAAGATTTCTTTTTTTTGCAATCTTCAATAGTGTTGCAGGTTCCATGTGCCCGCAGGGCTTGGAATATTTGGTATGAACATGTAAATCATATCTCATACAGGGGGATATTTTCAATAATTATATAAATCTTATCAATTCTTCTGCTAATATGCCTAAGTTAGAGATACTAAAAAAGAAGAAGGTCAAGGAGATCCTGAGCCAGATTAAAGAACAGTGGGGTGCTGATTTTAAATCAGACCTTGTGTTCCTGCTGAGCCCAAAGAGGAAAATCTATGCAATAAGCCGTGAGATAGAAAAGATTAACACTTCAGACCTTAAGATTGACTCTGTTGGGGTGTACTTTGGCAATATCAAGGACAAGCTCAGGCTTAGTATTGAGGCAAGCCAGCTTGTGGGGCCAGCAGCAACAAAGAACATCCTAGTGCTCAATGACAATGAAGCAAGGCAGTGGCTAATGGGCGAAGACCTGATAAAGAAAACAACCAATCTTAATGGATATGTCCTTGTCAGATACAACAACGACTTCCTTGGCTGCGCAAGAATTACAGAAAAAAAGATTCTTAACTTTTATCCAAAGGCAAGGCGAATCCAGGCCACTTTATGAGGTGCTCTATTTCTTTCATGTCTTTTGGAATTCCTTTGTAAAGCTGGTGTTTTCTCCCTATATTTATGGTATTTAACAAGGCAAGTCCGCTGTCCCTTATAATCTCAGATTCTTTTAGAGTGAAACCCATCCCAGCAAGATCTTTGCAAAAAGAACCCTCCTCAATTTTTGCTATTATTGAATACAATCTTGACTCCTGGCTCATACCAACTGGAACCCTGCTGAGAACCTGATGCACTTGTTCCCCCATATAGGTTAAGTTATTGTATGCTTCATACTTCTGTTTCAGTATTACGCGGTTTCCTTTCTCTTGTGCAATAGCGTTTTTCAGTTTATTAGACATCCTAACTGGCACAAAATACCTTGGGAGAATCTCCTGCCTAAAACCCCCTGGTTTGTCTAATATCATTGCAACATCCTCTTTATTGAGGTTAACCCCATGAATCTCTTCAAAGTTATCTATGACTGCAGCAAGTCCATGCATAAATACCTTATCACAATATGACCGGTCCTTCCATTTCCACTGGTTTCCCCCTATAAAATCCGGGAGGTACTGGTTAAGGTTGAATAATCTTATTATGTGATACGCCTTTTCATAATCATCAGTAAGTTTGATGTCATCAGGAAGCCCAATTAATTCAGCAAGATTGCTATATATTCCTGAAAAATTACCCTGTGGATATTTCTCGCGGTTCAGCTGTGTAAATTTAAGTATATGATTAACTACCCAAAAAACATCCTTTGTTGAATAACTAGAAATATTATTATCTTCAATAAGGAACTTGTGGGGTATGGACATGACTCTCTCAGCTAAAGGAAAAAAATCAAATTTTTTACCAACCTTTTCATCACTGTATTTTTCCTTAGCCCTCTCATATTCTAAAAGTCCGCAATCCATAGTAAGCCAAATATCTTCCCTCTCTTTAATATCATTCTTGTTTTGTTCATATATGTTATCTATTTGATTAATACAGTGAGCAATGACAAACTCTTCTGGCGTGTCACCTTTATAAAACCGCTTCATGAGTTTCAAAGCTTTTTTAATTAAATCAGAAACCTTCTCTTTTGTGTAATCAACCCATGGCTTGTGAAGCACTTTCCTGTAAATCTCCAAGTCAGTGGTTGTGAACTGTACATCGAAGCAGAATCCACCATAATTAAGTATCATGGAAAGATCACCTGCATACTTTCTCTCACCAACTGGGTTATCAAACTTATTCTCAATCCTGCCCTTTACCAAAAATCCTTTATCTCTTATAAGATTAAAATCCTTCTTAATCCAAGTCTCATTTATTGCATTGGGGTCAACCCACCAGAGCCCTTCTATTCCAATAACATCAGCAGGCAGCAGAGTATGGTTCTGTATAGAATCTAAAATCATTTCTTCAAGCTTAGGTTTTACCTTTTGAACCTTATCTGAGGTGCACAGGTGTACTCCTGCTTCATGCATAAGCTCATCAGCCTTGTCCTTGGCCCACCTAATAAATTGCACCTTATTTTTTGAATCTGCATGCTGCCACAATATAGCTGCGCAGTTCCCTTTATGCAGCATAAAGTGCCTGTAATTGTCCTTAACATAATACACCCCTTCATAGGAGCCGTTTGATTTTATGTCAGATATCCTATGGGGAACCCTCTTTGTCTCGCATTGTATGTCTCTCTCTATCAGCTGTTCAATTGCGTTATCCAAATAATTCTTTGAACTTTGCCCTGTATCCTTTACCCACACATTTAATTTCCAGTTGTGTTCACTGCTTCGCTTACTAAGTATTTTGTCTTCAAGAAATTGCATGGTCTCATCATTATCTCTTGATGATGAAATCACATTAAGCACCATGTTGCCATCCAGTACAAAATGGTTGTAATTTTCATTCTTATCAAGAAAAATGTGGTACCCTACTCTGCTCTGTTTATCCATTTTCATTGTACGCTTCTTAATAACTTTATTGAAAAAATCTGTTGCAGTACAAGCTCGGCTAAAGCAGAACAAATGCGTGTCAATAATATCAGACATTGGAGATTGAAGCTTTCCGTCTAATGAACCTGCAAGGCCAGCTAACACATCGGTGAAAACCTGTGAAACATATTTAACCCTTTTCCCATTGTATAATAGGTCATATGGTTCTGTGGTGAGCACTCTGATATTCTTGTGTGTCTCCTCAGCAAAATGCTCAGCAAACTTAACCACATGATGTTTGTTTGCTGCTCCAAACTTTTTTACATAATTTCTCCAAACACCCTTAAAACGTTTTTTATATGTGTCCCTTGCTTTGTCATCAAATGTGCCTGGATAAAATTTTCCATCTACCTTCTCAGCTGCAAATATCTCTTTAGGTGCACTGTCTGAGCCTGGTTTGTACATAATAATGCTGAACCTGAACCAGTCAGTAAGGTTTTTTGGGTTTCTGAAAGCTCTGAGGAACTTTGCAAGGCGCGAATTAAGTGGTTTTGGTCCATAATGTATCTCAGCCACACCTTTTGGATTTTTTTCCTGAAACTTGATTACATTATATTTTTTACCACTAACAAAATAAGTGTCCTTTTTATACTCCACGCCTTGAAAATATTCTTTCCTTATTTCTTCCACAAGCTTTGGCAATACTTTCATGCCAATCTTCTCTATCTCAGAATGCTGCTTATCAATTAAGTTATCTGGATTCACAAGAAATTCCAAAAGCTTCGGATGGACGTCCTTCTCTGATTCAGCCATTGTGGCAATTGGCAGAGCTTCAAGTATAGATTTGAGACTTCCGCGCGCCATATGCATTCTTGCTCTACTTACACTTGGTCTCATTGTTTTACCTCTAAACTTTAAAACAAAAATCTTACATGAACATCTTGGTAAAAATACCATTACCCTTTTTTTTCTGACCTGCTATCTTGAATCTCTGGGCTTCCCTCAATGTAAACGCAATATAAGGGACAAAAGCCTTCCGATCTAACAGTAACCTGCCAAAATATCTAAGAGCTACAGCATCCCTTAGGTTTTTCATTGGTCCAACATCCTCAATGTCCTTTTCAGTGTAGAGTCTGTGAATCCTGCCAGCATACCTGCCCATTGTTCCGTCAAATAACCTTGCAGTTGCTTTAATCGGTCCAAAAACACGCCTAGGGAATTGCGTTTCTCCAAACATTGTCTTTCCCTCAAATCCAAAGTGCTGGTCATAAAGCCTGACAGAGCCAGTATAAATTAGATAATTAAGAAAATACCATGGATTCTTTGACCTAATCTCTTTTACAATCATGTCTGCCTGCCTCATTGAGGCTTTCATTGATTTTTTGAGATGGATATATTCCGGCATTCTGTCAAATTCTTTCCTTAGCAGTCTGCCAGTTGACTTAAGCAAACCCTTCATTGCTGTGTTGAATATCTGGTGTTTGTATATTATGTAATTCTGCTGAGCAAATGAGTATGATTGATAACCCTCTTCTTTTGAGAATACATCTGTGATGTTGTCTATTCCATCAAGCAGCTTTATTCTCATTGTGGGTATGATTATTGTATCCCGGTTGTAATCTGAAACAAGTGGCATGTTTTTGATAATCTCAATCTGGGCATCTTTCCAGATATTTGCTGCCTCAACCATATCATTATTCTCAAGCGCATTTTTGAACCTGACTATCTCCTCATTATCTTGTTCAGAAAATCCAAGAACAAGATATTGCTGTTTAAAAAAGCCAATCTTGGTTAGCACCTCAACCTGCTCTTGGTCACGCAGCAATGGATTTGTCATCTTAGTGCAATATTGCATATAGTCCACATACTCTGGCTTTGAAATCAGCTCATGAATCGCGCCAAATACAGTGATATCTGAATCAAGATTTTTGTTGTTGTTGCAATATTTTTCATTGAATTTCCGAAGCAATGAAACAAAATCGCAAATCAGTTCAATCCTTTTCTCACCAGAGATTTTGATGTACTCGCTCTTTTTGCTTAGGTCCAGTTCATACCACTTTTTGTTAGCTGTATTGTCCTTTTTCCTAATATGCTTCATTATTCTGTGAACCCGATTCTCTGTCAGGTCATGCGATATAGCAGCCCCAATATGATGCCATTTTTCTCCACTTAAGAGCAAAGCCTGCTCACCTGTGAGGAAAAGGTCTCTGGCAATCCTTATGTAATGCTCCATGTCAATTCTGCCAGTTTCTCTTGGCTCAAACCCTACCATTTTAAGTGTGTAGTATGTTATGAACTTCAGACTTTTAATCTCTTCATCTCGCAGATTCTTGATGTAGAATTCACTATATTTCCCTTTACCATATTTCCTTATCTTGTCCTCTTGGTTTGTGTATTCTTTAGGATCCACCTGCAGGATTTCAATAACAAGCCTGTCAATTGATTCAGGATAGTTATCTGGATGAATATTAATTATCTCTTTAGGTTTTGTAAATAGAAAACTCGATTGGTCTTTTTTTATTACATCCTCTACATTAAAATAATCTTTCATCTTATGTCCTCGAGGAGAGTAGTATTCCAGTATTTATAAACCTAACCCTTTTTACTACTATTCAATAGCCCCAAACCTCGTCACCTACCCAGTGCAGGTTCTTTACAACCTTGCCAGAATTCTGCTCCAATATTTCTGCTCTTGGGTAGAGGGCAATCCCAATTGCAATTGGCTTACTGTTGTTCTCATCAACAATTGCAACAATCTCATCTTTTTTAATATATTCATCCACTGCTATTATTCCAGGCCTCATTATGTCTGCTCCGTTCACCACAAACTTCACAGCTCCCATATCAACTGTAACCTTCTTCAGCGTGTTTTGCTTTTGTAGAATCTTTAGTGTTGGATACACTATGCCTTTATAATAAAAGTACAGGGATTTGCTGTTGACAAACAAAATCTTGTCATCCACCAGCTCAACATTACTTTTTTTATCTATCTCAAGGCCAAACCTATTTATTTTCTCATTTATCTCCTTGATTTCTTTCTTGCTCAGCTGTTTTCTCTGCATATCTCCACCTCTATTTTGTTGCCAGGGCCCTTGAACAACTCAGCAAGCTCTCTGCTAAAGTCAGCAGCAGCTTTAGTTGCCTTGATTGCAAAAGTCCTTTTGTCCAGATAATCGCTTTTTCTTATGACCATCTCCTTGTTATCAGAAAACTTAGGGTTTGGCTCTGCAATGATTACGTCTTCACAATCCCTGCATTTTATGGTAATTCTTACTTTGCCTGATTCAAGCAGCAGTTTGAGTTCATCTAGTTTAAAATCCGTTTTTACACCTATAATGCAGTCTCCTGTCTCTGTGACTTCAGGATCTTTTGTGAACTCAAATGTGGTCTTGTGAGTTGAGCTGATATTCTTATGACCATAAGCATAGAATCGCATTTTCCCTCTATAATTGTGTTGTAATATTTAAATCATATACAAAACCGAAAGATTTAAATAGGAGCATCAGTATAATATTATACTAAATACTACACTGGTATATTAAAATGTTTAAAATAATTAAGGTATATGAGCTAGAAAAGGTGCTCAAGGTGCCTTCAATCCAGCGTAATGACTGGAGCAACTCAGTTGTTGCTGAGCTGGCAAGCCATGATTTCAAGTTTCTGATAGACATCGCAGTCTCCCGGCAGAAGATATTTACGCTGAGCGACCTCCTTGACAACAAGTATGAAATTGAGGATGCGTTGCACAAGCAGTTCAAGCATGACGACACAAGGAAGTTTGTGCAGGTTATCTCAAAAATATACACCTTGTCACAGGAGATATCAAAGTACTTTGACATGAAAGATTATGATGACCTTGTGGCTTTTGTGCACACTGACAACAAGACACTGCAACTCTTCTCCCTAAAGAAGATATTTGACAAGCCAGCCACACAGAAGGAATGGATTGAGACAATATGCGGTGAGCTCTCAGCCTTTGATTATACTAAAATCTGCGCAATAACACTGTCAGATCAGGGCTTTTTTGACACCCATGACATAATCAATGCAGGTGATGAGATAAAAAAGGCGTTGCGAGAACGCTTTGTTTCAGAGCGTACTATGAAGTTTGTTGAATTCCTATATCTTCTTTATCAGAGAGCAAAGAGAATTAGCAGGGTTCCAAATGAGGATTTTATATTTCAGATAGAAGAAGTTAAAATAATATAATTAAAGCAGGTCCTCAATTGGCTTTTCTGGGTTTTCCTTTTTTGCTTTGTCAATCTTCTTTTGCAGGTCCTTTGCGTCTGCCTCAAGGTCAACTCCAAGTTCTTTCAGGGCCTTGATGTGCATCTGCATTAGCTGCTCAACAATGCCAAGTATCTTCATCATCTCCTGTCTTTCTTTTGCAAGAGTTGAAAGTGCACCTTTGTGGAAACCAACCTGCTCATCCTTGCTTGCTTCTTGTTCTTTTTTCTTAGCCATTTAATATCACCGGTGAACTAGATGCGTCTCTCATTTATATTTGTTGCGTTTTCAAATTCGGTGTGTAGTATCATGACATATGTCACCACCTTTTAAATTCAGCTATTTTTTGACGAACTTAGGTGGTATATATGCACAAAGCAGAGATACGAAAAGAATTCTTCAAGTTAAACAACAAAGGCTTTTCCTATGCGCAATGTAGAAGGATACTGAAAGCAAAGCATAGATATGAAGTCACAATTAGGACTCTCAAAAGATGGATTAAGCGACTTGAGTCTGATAATTGGGATTTGTTA
>JAFCCF010000078.1 GCA_017610325.1 Candidatus Aminicenantota bacterium
AGTGCTTTGTGAGGTCCATAAATGGCCCGTCTACGCAGTTTCTATACCCTGCTGGTGTTGCGCACCTCCCGCACAAGCCAGTGCCGCACATTGTCAGATAATCATTTGCCACGATGATGTTCTGCGGTAACACACCCATTTCCAGCTCAAATTTGGCTGCGTTTTCAAGCATTTTTTCTGGGCCGCAGTTGAAAACAACTGAAGCCTCATTAAACCTAGTGGGATTCAGCCCCATCAGGTCTACAACTGTGCCAGGCACATATGCTGAGCCATCATCAGTTGAATATTGAGTTGTGCCAAGTTTTTCAAATACTCTTCCATAAATCTGTGCTTTTTCTGTTTTTGCTCCCATGAAAATATTGAGTGACCTTGCATATTTTGCTGCCATCTTTGCAATTGGATAAAGTGCTGCAGCACCTACACCGCCTCCAACAAGCACAACATCCTTGTTTTTTATCAGCTTCTTATTAATTGGCTGGCCATTTGGACCTCGGATATAGACCCCATCACCTTTATTAAGGTTAGCAAGGTGGCTTGTAAAATAACCTCTTTCCTCAAATGCGATTGTCAACGGTTTTGTTTCCAGCACAGAGAATGGTTTCTCGCCTTTGCCAGGTATACGTGCAAACACAAACTGCCCAGGTTCTACCTTAAACTTGCCGTCAAGCTTAATTTGATAAAGATTCTCGCTTTGTTGTGTGAGGTCAGTGACTGTAAATTTATGATACTTCATTTTTTTCGGGGATTTTATCAGCCCTCTTGCAGCGTCATACCAAGTCTTCTTAACAGCAAGTTTTCCAAAGAATTGCTTTATTTCCTCTGTTGACATATGATGCAGGGCACTTCCAAAACCAAAAGATGTAGCTCCTGCCATGGAAAAGCGTACTATATCCCTGGCACCTTCTATACCACCCATAGCATGTATTGGTATGTTTGAGTTTACTTTCTTAAGAAATTCATGAACCTTGCCAATCTTATAACAGGTATTCTCTTTTATTGCTGGACCTGATATGCCACCAAATTCATTTGACAACACAGGAGAGTCATCAACACGATGGATTGCAGGTCCATGGGTATTAAACAAAGCTAATGCATCTGCACCACCTTCAATGCATGCCCAGACTATTGAGGTCAGGTCAGGCAGATTAGGGCTGAGCTTAGCTACTACTGGAATACCTGTTGCGCGCTTTACTTCCCTAGTTGTTTCCCTAACAAGAGCAAAATCACTGCCATATGCCTGGCCAACTTCTTTTGCATGCGGGCATGAATAATTAAGCTCAATGCCGTCAGCAAATGGTGCAAGTGTTTTAGCAGTTTCAACAAACTCTTCCAGGGTTTTTCCAAATACTGATGCTAGTATGAATATATCCTTAGGCAGATTAAGGCTTCCAAGTTCTTGTGCAAGCTGTTTTGCGCCAGGATTTGACAAGCCAACAGCATTCACAAAAGCATAATCACTTAGCTCGCGATAATTTCCTTCCTTGAGCTCAAGTTTGGTTCCTTTAGGAACCATTGTAATTATTGGTGCTCTGTTTGCATAATTTTTTTCTGGGTCTCTGTTTTCAACCTCATCTTCAAATGGTACTGTTCTCCCATTAAGATCAGTGCTCTTTGTTGTGAAGATTCCAATCTGCGGAATATTGTTAGCAAACAGTTCAATTGTGCTTGGCTTTGTAGCAACACACCCAGAATTAATTCCAAAATTATTTCTTATTTCCTTACCGCAAAACGTAAATGTCATTATAATTACCTCCCAGAAGACCTGGAGTGGCCTCTCACCCCTTTATTGAGGGGAATGATGTGATGATATATAAATATTGTTTTTTAAGTTGAGCTCTGAACCGGACATTCTCACTGGACACTGGACAAGTACGCGTGACATTTAAAAACCATCTTTACTTTATATAATTCAATGAAAGAGAAAAAAAGAATCCAAACAAAACCAAAAGGATACAACCAAGTGCTTAATGATATACGGTTTTTGTTAGATAAAGCAAAAGCACAGGCATACAAGGCAGTTGATAACATCCGTGTCCAGACTTATTGGCAGATTGGAGAAAGGATAGCAAGAGAAGAACTTAAATTCAGGTCAAGAGCAGAGTATGGCAAAACTATTGTAGAAAAACTGGCAAAAGATATACATTTATCTCAAGCGGTAATTTGGAGATTATTGCAGTTTTACAAAATCTATCCAATTCTCGTTACAGTGTCACGAGAATTAAGCTGGTCTCATTATGAAGTTTTGATAACAATAAGCAAGAATAAAATAAGGCAGTTTTATGAGCAGCAGACTATCCTGAATAGATGGAGCGTAAGAACATTAAGAGAAGAAATTAAGGTTAATTTGTACCAAAGAGCAAAAAAACAAAAGCAGATTGTAGTTACTACGTCCATTGCCAAAGTTACCAATCCTGGAGAAATATTTAAAAACACTTATGATTTTAGATTTCTGGATTTAAAACCAGATTACAAGGAAAGGCACTTGAAATATGAATTGCTAAACAAGTTGGAAAAATTCCTGCAGGAGCTTGGCTTAGATTTCTTTGTTGGTAGAAGAGAAGCTCCTGTTTTGATTGCAGGCAATTACGATAAAGTTGATCTAGAATTATTCCATTCTGGATTATTATGCTACATCCTGGTAGATATAAAGACAGAGAAATTCAAGCACTCTCATGTAAGCCAGATGTATTCTTACCTTAATTGGTATAAAGAGCATAAATGGCAACAAGGCCAGCGGCACCCAGTTGGTTTAATCATCTGCAAAACTAAAGAGGAGGAAAC
>JAFCCF010000079.1 GCA_017610325.1 Candidatus Aminicenantota bacterium
AAATTGAGCGAATAGCTCTGGCTAAAGTTATTAAATAACTATATATAGAGATTAAAATAAGGGAATGATTTAATTCTCAAAGCGCCCATTTAATTGCAATTAGGAAAACTGCCCCCTTTCGTTTTTTTAGCCCTCTTTCCCGATTGAAACTAACTACATATATACGAAATCCTTTGAATTTGAGCTTTTCAAGGCTTCAGGGGGTGGAATTCTTTCAATTGAATCTGAAAAAGTGGTGTAATTGAGCAGTGAAACTGATTGTTTTTCGGATTGATTCCAGTTAGCTTGGGATTTATTCAGATTTTAAGGAGCAAGATATGTAAACATTAGAATCTAAATTTAGTTGCATGGATGTTCTGGAAGCTATGAAAAAAGAGATGTTTCGCAGGAAACTTAGCTACAAAACTATGCAGACATATCTATTCTATGTTCGTAAATTCCTGGGGTTTTGCAGCAAAGAACCAAAAGAGTTTTCCAAGAAAGATTGCAGAGAGTTTCTTGAGATGTTTATGGAGAGAAGACTCTGCTGGACAAAAAACATAGAACTTTCAGGCTCAACACTGAATGTTGCCCTGAACTCGCTGAGGTTCATGATGGAAGAGGTTCTTAGGAAAAGCATGCGCTTGAACATCAAGTATTCAAACACTCCCAAAACACTTCCTGTGTGCCTTAGTAAGGCTGAAGTGAAGAAGCTTCTTTCTGTTATTTCAAATCAAAAGCATAACCTTCTGGTTTCGCTTATTTATGGTGCTGGGCTTAGGGTGAGTGAAGCTGTTAAGCTACAGCCACAGGACATTGAGCTGGAACAGGACATTGGCTGGGTAAGGCATGGCAAAGGCAATAAGGACAGGCCATTTATTGTCCCAGAATGCCTCCAGGAAAGGATAAGATTTGCAAAAGTTAAGGGTGTTTATCTGTTTCCAGGTACAAGAGGCAGGCACCTTTCTACAAGGTCAGTGCAGGAAATTGTTAAAAAGGCAGCAAAGAGAGCTGGAATTAAAAAAAACATCCACCCGCACACCTTAAGGCATAGCTTTGCAACACACTTGCTTGAAGCAGGCAGTGATGTAACTGTTGTGCAGAGCCTGCTTGGGCACAATGAGGCAAGGACCACCTTGGTGTATTTGCACATGACCAAGCCAAGATTAATAAGTGTAAGAAGCTCGCTTGACAATTAGTGCTTCTACCAATAATAATCTCTTTGTCCAATTTGAGAGCATCAATTTTTAGTTCAAACCGAAAGATATTTAAACTATAAGTTTATACATATAAACTGTGAGTTTATATGACAAACATAACAGACAATGAAATGCTTTTTGTTTTAAGCATCTTTAAAAACCCTGAAATAGAATATAATGCAAACAGCATAGCCAAGCACATGGGGATTAGTTCAATGGGTGCTCTAAAAATAGCTAAAAGACTTGAAAAACAAGGAATAATCTCTTCCAGAGAACTGGGAAAAGCCAAATTCTATAAACTAAATCTTGATAATGGGTATGTAAAGCAGTATGCCAGATTCTTGTTGAATAGGGAAGCTGAGCAAGCCCCTGCTTATGTGAAGGTATGGGTCTCTGAACTTAAAAATATTAAAAGTGCAGATTCTGGTATTTTATTTGGTTCTGTTCTAAAGAAGCAAAAGGAATCTAAGGATATAGATGTTCTACTAATTACAGATAAAAAACGATTCTCAAAGTTAAAGAAAGAGATAGAAGATATTAATTTTATAAACATCAAAAAACTCCATCCAGTGTACCAAACAAGAGAAGATATCAAAAAAAACATTGAAAAAGGAGATAAAGTAGTGCTAAATGCTATAAGGGGGATTGTTGTTTTTGGTGAGGATATAATTATAGATTTAATTAAAAAATGAGTCACGCAAAAAATAAGGTTGATTGGTGCTTGAAAAAAGCTGAGAGAAAACTAGAGGAACAAGAGAAACATAGGGGTCTTGTTAAGATAATACCGGACCTAGATAAAGCGAGAGACTACATAAAGAAAGCAGAGCACTATCTTAAAGCAACAGATTATCTAAAAAAAGGAAATTACTCAGACATAAGCACAAGCACAGTCTTTTATGCGATGTACCATTCCCTGCTTGCAGTTGCTGCAAAATTTGGATACGAATCAAGGAATCAGGAATGCACATTTGCATTGATTCAGAGTTTAATTGAGGATGGTAAGATAGATTTTGAAAAAGAATTGTTGGATAGAATAGCAACTCTAGATGTTGAGGAAAGTAAAGAAGAGACAATTGTTGATGTAAGAGAACAGTATCAATATGGAACAAGCCTTTCAATTAAAGATGATCTTTACAAAGAACTCTTTGAACTAGCAAAAGAAGTTATCTCAAAAGCAAAGGTGATAATTGAAGAATAAACCGTCCCTGCCAGTGGTTTACAATCTTATCTCAACTGTTTCTCAAACCTGCAACACATGACATCTATCCTTTGGATTCGCTTCTTGTGATGTTTCATGGTCTGCTTTATGGGCAGGTTGAACTGCCATTTGTGCGTTATTTTGAAGCCATTGTCATCTGAGAAACTTTTCAGAAAGGACTCTGTGTTTGTCTTGTGGAAAGAATAAACAATATCTGCTATCTGGAATGCCTTTTCCAGGAAGCTGCGGTCAGCATGCTTCTGCTTTGTGCCAAATGGCGGGTTCATGATAACAACATCAACAAGTTGGTTGAATTCCTTGATGTCTTTGTTAAGTATTTCTCCTTTAAGCTTGAGTGAAGCAAGGTTTTGCTTTGCAATATCAAGCGCATTGCTGTCCTTG
>JAFCCF010000034.1 GCA_017610325.1 Candidatus Aminicenantota bacterium
TTACAAGAATCCTCAACTCAGTCTCTGCATTGCAGTCAATGTATTCTGGAGATCCTGCGTCAAAGGAGATTAAGGAGCTTAGGAAAATTGAGCGTTCTGTAGATAATATCTCTGATGACTTATACGGGAAACTAGGCGCAGATTATTTGGCATTGCAGGAGCTGGGCAGCAGAACATCAATATCTGCAAGGCTTAAGACTTATAAAGGATTTATAGGTGAAGCTTTAGCAATAAAAACAATGTATGTCCAGCTTAATAACTTCTTTGACTGCGATAGTGAAATTCAAGGGGTTCAAGATAAGATAACAGAAGTCCGTGCAATGAGGAGTACACTACAGGCAAAAGTAATGAACGACAATAAAGCACGCGATGCAAGGATACAAAAGGCCAGAGAAACACAGGAAGCACAGGATGTTGAAGACACCCAGGACCTAGATAAACTAACTTCTTTGTATAAATCAGCAAGCCAGATTAATTTCTCTCCTTCAGTCACTCTTCCTGGCTTGGAATCCCTTATTCAAATTGGTTCACAGCTTGAGAATTTTGATTTCAACAAAAATAACCCAGAACTTCAGAAGGCTCACACCACTGCCAGTGGCGAGTATATATTAAGATTTAACCAAGTTGAACATTGGCTTGATGAGGAAATTGCAGTATTTGAATCTTTTATTTCAGATGAACATTCTTACATGGGCCGGGTTGAGTTTTACAAAACTCCCGGAGCTTCCCTTGGGTTTTTGGATTCAATACATTTTATTGTAAATCAAACACCTTTAGCTGAAAAGGTTGAGGTTCTTCATAATAAGGTTAGCAAATTCAATGAATCACTTCTGCAGCAAACAAAAGAAATTCTAAAGAGTGATACAGAAAAGCTTGAGGCTTATAACACCTGGCTGGAAAAATACAGCGCAGAAAATGCAACCCCTAAAACAATACAGGAACTTATGGATGTCAAGAGTTCAATTGAGGGGTTGGAACAAGGTTACACAACATATGAATCTGTTGTTCCAAAAAACAACCCAAATATCAAGTTGAACTGGATGTTAATCAGGGATGTGAAAATAGCCTATGATTCCACAGTTAAGGGGTGTATGGGGCATCTTGACAAGGAGTATGAATCAATAGTGCAGTATAGTGGGAAATTGAGAACAGATAAAAAGAACCGCGCTGAGCTTGTCAAAAAATATGATACACAATTATCTAATCTAAATGGTCTAATCAGTAACAGTGAAGTAATTGGTTACAATGAGCTGGCTGAAAAAGGAACTAAACTAACACAGCTGATGAAAACTTATCTAAGGTATATCCAAAATGTTGAGAAAAAATAATCCAGATGAAATTGGTCTTGTCGAAGAGTGTAATATGCTATTTGGCGGCATGGATTCTTATGAAGCTGCATGGAAAGAGTACCACAGTACAAAGGATAAAACAAAGAAAGCTGAACTTCGTAAGAAGATAGAGATAATCAATGATGAGATAGTAATTCCTTATAACAATGCGATTAAGGAGTTTCATAACACAAAAGATACAGCAAAGAAAGCTGAAATTATCAATAAAATAGAAAAAATCAATAATCTAGATAAGATTGGTATTCATTGGCAACCTGAAGATTCAATTCAATCTCCTAGTGATAACATCACACGGCACATCCTAAGCCACCCTCCTGTGTACGGGCCAGGGTCCAGCGCAGAAACAACCCCTTCAGCATCAAATGATAGCATCATACAGCACATCCTAAACAAGTCTCCTGTGTACAAGCCAGAGCCAATCAAGCCTATAACCCCCTTACCAAAGGTAGATCCCCTAGCGCAGAAATGCAAAGAGATAGAGACCAACTATGAATCACTGCTTAACAGGTTTAATAAGTTTAAAGCAGAACATGCAGAAGACCATGCTGACCTTCAACAGAACATAACCTCCCTTGAAGAGATTGCAGAAAAAGAAACTAAGACAGCAGAATCACTGCAAAAGCAGCTGGATAAGCAAAAAACAGATTATGAGGGTAGGGTTCAGAAGCAGGATACCAAAATAAAAACACTGGAAAATAAACTAAACAATCTTGAACAACAATATACAGCCCCTATAACATCACTTCCAGAAGAGCCAGCAGTTGTACATCCAAGTAAACCTTCTTTCTTATCAAGATTTAAATCATACTTTAGAAACAATTCCAAGAAAGTAAAAAAATCTGCAGTTGCACTTGCAATGATTCTGTTCTTGGCATTGGGTGGTGTTTTCCTTAACAAGAAATACAGTACAACCAAAACGGTTGACCAACCCCACCAGGAGTATATTATTCCTAACAAGGAAACACCCCCAATTCATTCATACAAGCCAGTAGATGAGCCTGCAGTTCCTGTCCAGAAACTTCAGAAAGAGAATGTGTACAATCTAAAGGTTAATGAGGGCAATATCCTATGGAAAGCAGCACAGCAAGCTGGCTTAAAAGAAAATAAGCAGATTGCAGGATTTATCAATGAGCTGGTAGGACATCAGAAAGATTATTCTGATGACCAGGAATTCCTCAATAGAATCAGCAGGGACTGGACTTATTATGACAATGATGGTAATATTCATTATGTCAAGAAAGGTAGCAATGAGAAAGGTGATGGGATTGTCGGAGACTTAATCAAGAAAGGTGATGTGTTTACAGTTCCTGAAAGCTTTGTCCAGAAATATAATAATACTGATCAGTTTAATAAAGTGGAAACTCAGCAGCAAAAACAAGAATCAGAACAAGCTAAGCCTGACCTTGAAGCAACAGTAGAAAAGGAACAAACACAAAAGTTAGAAACTCAGCCAATCTTAAAGGACAAGGTCTACTCAATGTACGATAATGGCGCTTCTGTTAATAATATCGTCCAGCAGCTTAACAGCAGCACACAAGACATTAACTCAATGCTTGTCAATTATATGTATAATCTCCAGGCTGAAAACAATTATGTTAAGACAGTCAAGCAAATCAGCACTGAACTTAATATTTCCAGTGTGTACAAGCACCTTGACAAAAACACTGTCAGAAGAAGAGACCAGATAAGCCAGAAAATCCAGAATAGGGCAAAAATTGTCTCCAGTGACTACAATACTGGCTTGAAAGTTGTTGATATTGCAGAAAAATACAATGTGAGCAAATCAACAGTGTACAGGGACCTCAAAAGAGTTTATTGATATTGAAAACTGTCCCAAATTAGGCTTGTTTTCTGAAAATCTCACAGACTTGCCCGTAAATCTTCTGTTTTTTCTGAAAGATTGCACGAAAACATCAAAAAAGACATTTAAATTCTCAAATCCTCTATTTATCGAGATAAGTTGGGCTCGATTCAGGTGTTTTTAGATGGTTATGACCACAAGCATATGCAAAGGATTTTACGATCCAGATAAACATAAAACAGACAATGGTTCTGTAGAGCAAGTTAGTGGGACACTTACTACTGAGACCCCTTCTGTAAAGCAAGTTAGTGGGACACTTACCACTAAGAACCCTTCTACATCTTCCATAGATAGTGATATTGAGGCATTAATAAAAAATAAGAAAACAATGCCTAGTCTTGGCATAGATTGGTTAGCTCAGGAATTCCAGCAGACTGGCAGCCTTACTCCTTATGAGATGATTATTGTTAAGCACTGTGTTTCCAAGCTGGAAAGAAATTATGTGGAAAAGCTTATCAGCAGCACCAAGAAAAAAGGTCAGAGCCCCCTAGATGATACCATAAGCAAGCTTCTTGTTGCTGACCAGCTTCTTGTTCTTAAGCCTGATACAGATGTAAACCTTGTAAAGAATATTCTTGAAAACCCTGACCTAACTTTCTCAGCCTTGGTCACTTATACTGGCATTGCCTGCGAACAGCAGATAACCCATGCAATGGAAAATATAAGGGCCAAAGGAAGTAACGGGTATTTCCTGCCAAAATTAAAGGATATGTGCATCAATGCCAGAATATCGCAGCTGCTTAATGAGAATGTTAAGGCATATGCACAAAATGAGTATAACCCAGACAATCTTAAAGTTCTGCTAGTTGTTGGCAACATTGTCAAAACCTACCAATCCTTTGATGGAGTTAAGGCTCTGGACATTGTTGACAATATAAAAGCTAATATTGATGATTTAAAAGATAGGCATAACCTGTATTTCTCTAATGGCAGTGCTGGAGTTGATTATTTCTACGTGCTTGAATCACTTACTCATCTTGAAAATGAAAACTACACCAAAGCCTTGGATATTGCTGACAAAGCACTTCAGCAGAACAGTAATAACCGTGATGCAAAGCTTGTGAGGGCCAGGGCTCTTGCTGGGTCTGGCATGATTGATGAGTCATACACGCAGCTGACCAAGCTTGCAACATTAGATGGTTCTGACCTAAGGCACGTCATGGGCGAAAAAGTAAAGTTAGCCTATATTGTTAAAGACAGACAGCTTATTGATAAAATTAACAAAGAGTATGGTGACATCATCGGACATGGGGAACTGCAGGAGTTTCTGTCAAAAAACATCTTTTCAGTAACTGAAGAGGAATTCACCAATACAGACTTGCCAAGTAAAACTAATCCAGAGTATTTTATGGTTAAGCTAAACCTAAACTCTAAAAAGCTTGGGGCAGACATCAGCCCACTCTATAACCAAGTTGAATCAGGAGATATAAATTACCATAACCTGTTCAAGTATGTTGTTAAGAACAATTCTTCAGAACTTTCCTCGCTGCTTGCTGAGCAGATTAACGGCAGCAAGCCAGAGCATCTTGCTGCAGTATCTTTTTCTGTGAATGGGAATGATAACAAACTGAACAGCAGCGAGTTGGTCAGGCCAGAGCACTTTGTAAGAAAAATCTATGATCCGTATAACAAGAAGGTGAATTACATGCTACTTGACATAAATCTTAATCTGGAAAATACAGTTCAAGGAGGTAACTAAAATGAGTATTTTCAAAAAGACTAAAAATACACAAGAAAAAGAAGATGATTCTTCCGAAGAAAATCTTGATGTTTATAACCCAATTACTTCAGATGACTATATCTCTAATATGATTGGTGGTAAAAACACAGAAGAACCAATTGAAGATGGGCACCTACCTGATAAAAATCCAGTTGGAACCAGCGACGATTATATCAATGATATTATCAGTGGCAGAGGAAAGAAGGTAGAAGAGCCAGAACCAGAAACTCCAATAATTGATGTGATTATTGAAGAGGAGGTTGGCGGAGCAAGTGCACTAAAAGAGATGGACGCAGGCATGCTAAAAACATTTATAGATACCATTGACCAGAAGTCTGCAATAAACTATGTTGTGAGAAACTATTCCTTGGATTCAATGAACAAGATTCTCAGTGTTGATTATTTTGTATCTCTTATTGAAGAGGATAACATTCCAAAGAATCTCTTCCAGGTTCTTAATGACAAACAAATTACTATCAATGACTGGTCTGCATATTTTGTATATCTGCTGGACAATAAGCTTGAGAAGATAGCCAAAACCATAAAACTTTACAAAGAAAATGATGTTGGGGCTAGCGAGATGTTGCACCCGCGAGTCAAAGCTAAGCAGTTCTTTGGCAAGGACGTGCTTTCTGTGCTTGGCGATTATATGAACGGGGCAAAGAACAAGTCTGACTTGAAAAAGGTAATCCTTCTTGGTAATGTGCTCTCGCTTAATTCCAAAATAGACCCAGAACAAGGTCTGAGCAACCTTGTTAAGGGCACAATCTCAAATGTTACAGACCAGATAGCTGAAATCAATGTGGAACTTGAAGATTCCAGTGCTGTTAATCTGTACCTTATCAAATCAATAATGGAATACAATCAGGGAAATTTTAAGTCAGCATCAAAAATCCTGAACAAGGTCTCTGAACTTGATTACAAGAACAAGACTTCAGAATATATGCAGACACTTATAACCATTGCAACAAAAGGTGACCAGGCAGGTATGAAATCCGTTGAATCCTTTCTTGAGGAACATCCAGACTATACCCCTGCAGTGCTTCAAAAAGCTACTTTGCTTAAGAATCTTGGAAATATTGATGAATCTGTTGCTGTGCTTGAGCAACTGGATAAGCAGGGCAACAACAATGCAAAACAACAGTTGTTATCACTGTTCCTTGAGCTTGAACAGTATGACAACAAAAAGCTTGTTGCAAAAGGAGAGCATTTCCTGAACCATTTCCTTGCAAAGGAAAAGGACATTGTTGAAAAAGACAAGCTGTATTTCAAGAAAGGTATTCTTAACAAAGAACTGGACAATCTTGATGCAGCAGTAGAAGACCTAGGCGCAGCATTTAAGCTTAACAATGCTTTTTATGAGGCGCTGCGGCAGAAGAGTGTAATCCAGAGAACACAGGGCAATTTTTCAGCAGCTAAAAAAGACTTAAAGAAAGTTCTTGAAGCAACTAAGGACAACAAGTCCCCAATATTTTTCGAGCTTGGGCTTACTTTATTTGGTGAAAAGGACTATCTTGCTGCATATGAACAGTTCCAGAGTGCAAATAAAGGAACAGATAGTCCAGTTGACTGTGAGCTTTACCTTGCGATGTCGCTGCAGAATCTTGTTCAGCAGGAATCTCTTGAGAAAGGGAAAAAACAGGGATACTTTACAAAAGCTTTGCGCCATCTATCTAAAGCAAGAGATGCGAATGTAAATGATTTTAGGATTTACCTAGTTGAGGGAAACCTGTACAATCAGTCTGGAAAGAATGAACAGGCTATTAATTCTTTCAACACAGGCCTTGAACTGGATAAAGGAAACATTGAACTGTTAGTAGAACTTGGCAAAACACAGTATAACTCAGGCGATGTAAAGGAAGCAAAGCATAGCTTTGTCACTGTTGCCAAACTAATTGGAGATGGCAACAAGTACAGCCACGAGGTTGCATATAGGGTTGGTATATGCGACTTTGACCTGAAGAATTATGCAGAGGTTGCCAAATCATTTAGCGAGATTCTCGACAAGAACATCAAAGTTGGCGGCATGGAACCAGAAGATAACCCCCTCCTTCTTTATTACCTTGGAGAATCATTCTACCACTTAAATGACCATGCAAATGCTGTCAAGCCGCTTGAACAGCTTGTGGCACTTAGAACAGGAGAAGAGCAGGCTGAAGAGATGGTAGATGTGCACAAGATGCTTGGTGACTGTTATTTTACAGCTGGGGACAATGAAATGGCCAAGAGGTCATACCAGATTGTTATGAATCACAGGGAAGATGGTGATGTAATATTCAGCCTTGCAATGATATGCGACCAAGAGAACGACCCTGAAGCAGTTGAGCTTTACAAGCAGGCAATTGACAAGAATACCTCAAAAGAGATTATCTCAAAGGCCTGGTTCAACCTCGGAAATATATATCTTGCACAGAAGAATGATAAGGAAGCAATACAGGCACTGGACAATTCAATTGAATCTTCTCCAAAGAACCGGGAAGCGTATTTAATGCTTGCAGGAATTTTTGAGAATAATAATCCACAGAAAGCAAACCAATACCTTGACAAGGCATTAAAGCACTTTCCAGATGATGCACAGATTCTTGAGCAGCAAATTAGCCAGCTTACTATCCTAGGCGAAAAAGAGAAAATACTCTCTAACCTAAATAAACTGGTTGGCAAGAACCCAGACAAAACAGTATACTATGACCAGAAGAGCTTAATACTCGAGAAAATGGGCCGGTTTGAGGATGCAGAACAAGTGCTTGAGCAGAGAAACGAGATTCAGAAACTATATTCAAAATAAGATGGTATTAAGCAACACAGACTACTTAATCGATAGAATAATCCAAAAAAAGAAACCAACACATTTAGTTAGCCATGCCTATAGCACACCTGCAAGCAGCCAGAGTATCCTTGATGATATAGCAGAAAACTGTGTTGGCAGTAATCCAAATAAGGAAGAAGTACACTTAGAAATCCTGGAGAATTCAAAGAACATAACGCAGGGCCAGCAGCAGGTTTATCAGATGCAGATAAACAAGGGCATTGTCGACCACATTAACTCAACCCTGCACTTTAAGGATAACAAGAACAACAAAAACAAGCAGCAGAAAAACATCTTCAACCAGATTAACCCGGTTATTCATGAGGATCCAAGTACAAAACTGGACCTGAACAATGTTGGTTCAGAGTATAGGGTTATCATAACTGATTCTTACCATGATTCTCCATTTTTGCTAAACCCTACAATGTTAAATGGTGTGCATAATTACGTGAAAGGAAAAACAACCCCCAATGACAAGGCACATGCTATTTTTAATTACATGCAGAATAATATTAACTACGGTAAGCATAGGGGCATGGTTGGCTATCGCAACTCTGAGGAAGTGCAGAAACAAAAGCAGGGTGTTTGTGGTGAGATGGCTTATCTATATGTGATTCTTGCAAGGAGCCTTGGCCTAAAATCTAATTTTGTAAATGTTGATGTTGATAACAAGGGCAAAAAGGTTCACCATGCATGTGCTAGTGTTAATCTAAGTGGCAGGAATATTCTTGTTGACCCTGCATACCATGGATTTGATATTAAACACCGGAGATACAATATCGTCAATGACAGGACAGCTGAGAGGCTCTTTAAGCAGTGGAGGGCGCACTGATGAATAAAGATCCTTACATGGCCAGAATCCATACTATCTTGGAATCTTCAGACAACTCCACAGTTAATGGTCTTAGTGATAATACCTTGTACAACATATTTATCTCAAAATTAGTAGAGAATCTTAACACTAAGACATTCAAAACCAAGGTCAATTCAGAAGAAGATATAAAAAAAGTTCTGATTGCAGATTATCTTCAGTTATTTGACCCCTCTAATCAGGATTATTCAAGCTATTCCCTTGATGAGCTGCTTGACTTTGCCATAGACAATGGAAAGGGTATATCAACGAGGCCAGCTGGCAAGCCACCTTTGCAGGCTGTAGGATATATGTATCCATCATTTTCCCAAGAGATTATAGCAGAAATGTATCGCTCTCTTCTCACAGACAGCAATGAGCTTGTTTTAAACTCTCAGAGTAAGCAAGATCTAAAAGCAGTTGTATTTCTTGAGGAAATAGCAAAAAAAGTTAAGCCTTGGTTTTACTCTGCGTTTGACGATATCAAGGAACCTCAACAAAAGCTTGCTGAGATTCTTAGTGCAAGCACAGTCCAGAAGAGTATCAACCAGAATATAAACAGCCTGACAACTGCAATTGGCAAGATAAAAAAGGATTTCGCAAGACAAAACAATGGCGGGAGCAACCTTGCTGAACAGTTTTTATTGGTGGCACAGCTTGATAACTTAAACCAGAATTACAGGAAATTTATGAGTACCCCATTCCTTAAACGGTTTTTGAATCAGAATGGAGCTTTGTCACCTGCCCAGAGGCAGGCTCTTAATCTGTATTTTGCTGACAGGGATATAAAAAAAGAGATTAAATGTATCCATTCAGAGCTAACAGTTCTTAGAAAGGATGCAGCACCATACTCTGAAAATGTTAATGCTGAATTATCTATAATTTTGACAAGGCATCCACCTGATAGGCTCCACAAGCCAAATATACTCAATAATTCCATTATTGGGCATGTGCTTAGCTCTGCTGAGAATCTTGCCTATGTCAAAAATTCTAGCAATAGCTCATTGATAACTACTTTTAATACACTAAATCATGTCCTGGATAGAAGTACCTGGCT
>JAFCCF010000035.1 GCA_017610325.1 Candidatus Aminicenantota bacterium
ATGACCCTCAAGCCGCAGCAGGTGATTGATGCAGTTACCCAATATTATGCCGAATATCCTGCGTGCGCTGGAAGGAGTTATCACAAGCTTGGAAAAAAGGTTACTGAAGGGGTTGAGAAGAGCAGGAAGCAGGTATCAAAGCTTGTTAATGCAAAGAGCGAAAAGGAGATTGTGTTTACAAAAAATACCACTGAGGCAATTAATCTAGTTGCTCATAGCCTTAATTTCCAGGAAGGGGACATTGTGCTTACATCTGATAAAGAGCACAACAGCAATCTGCTTGTGTGGCAGCTGCTCAAAAGAAAAGGTGTCAAGCATCAGTGGTTCCAGACAGATTTCTACAACTGCTTTGATGAGAGATATTTCAGAGAGGTCATGAGCAAGAAGGTAAAGCTTGTTGCTCTTGGCCACACATCCAATCTTGACGGTGTCACAATGCCTGTTGAGACCATAATTAAGATTGCACATGACATGGGGGCCAAGGTATTGCTTGACGGTGCGCAGTCTGTACCTCACAAATATGTTGACGTAAGGAAGCTTGATGTTGATTTTCTTGCGTTTTCAGGCCACAAGATGCTCGGGCCTACTGGAACAGGAGCTTTGTACGGCAAGTACAACCTGCTTGAAGAACTGAACCCTTTTATGGTGGGCGGCGATACTGTGGTTGACTCAACATATGATACTTGCACATTTGAGAAGCCGCCTGAGAAATTTGAGGCTGGATTGCAGCACTATGCTGGCATTATTGGTTTTGGCGAAGCTGTAAAATACCTGATGAAAATAGGCATGCCCAATATACAAGAACATGAGGCAAAGCTGAACAGTAAGGTATCAGAAGAGCTTTTGCAGACAGAGAGGATTAAGGTAATTGGGCCAGAAGATGCTAAGCTGCGCTCTGGCATATTCAGTTTTAATATTGAAGGAATGGATTCACATAATGTTGCTATCATGCTTGACTCTGCAGCAAACATCATGATAAGAAGCGGAGCTCATTGCGTGCACAGCTGGTTTAATGCAAGGAAGATGCAGGGAAGTGCAAGAGCATCTTTTTACCTTTATAACTCAGAGCTTGAGTGTGACATGTTCATTGAAGAGATAAAAAAGATCGTAAAATATTTTAAATAACATAGTTAGATACAAATATCCATTTCTTAATCCAGAAGTGTATAACATCTATAAACCTATTTTTTCAATTATCTTATCTTTTGCATCTTCAAATAGATTTTTATATTTTTTATCATATTCTATTATTGGAATCATCTCAGTCATTGCCTTGACAAAAGCCTTATCAAAAGGAATTTTTGCTATTATATCTATTTTATTCTTCTCTGCAAAATACTCGATTTTTTTTGAATATTCTTTATTAAGATCAAATTTATTTATGATTATACTCTTTTTAATTTTAAAATGATTAACAATCTCTAAAGCTCTTAGCATATCCTCATAACCAGAGGGAGTTGGTTCAGTAACTAATATAGCGTAATCATTTCCTGTAACAGAAGCAATAACAGGACACCCAATTCCAGCAGCTGCATCAATAATCATTAAATCTGCGTTTGGTTCTATCTCTTTTGCTTTCTTCTTAACCTCTGATACAACTTTTCCTGAGCCAGAGTTTCCCGGAAGCAGTTGCGCTGAGGCGATAAAAAACTTTTTGTTAGTTTTAGCATAGCCAATAAAAGCATTTTCGATATCAGTTAATTTAATCGCTTGAACAGGGCAAACAAGTTCACACACACCGCAGCCCTCACAACCAAATTTATTTAGCTTTGGTTTGTTTTCAACAAAGCTCAATGCATTAAAATAACATGCGTCGATACACTTGCCACAGCCAATGCATCTTTCTTCATCTATTATTACTGACTGGTTTGTTGATAATGGTTTCCATTCAAGATATTTATCTGTAGTTAATGAAAATAGGAGTGATAAATTAGATGCGTCAACATCACAGTCAGCACAAACTATTTTTCTTTCATCTGAAAAAGCCACTGCTAATGAAGCTACAATGCTGCTTTTTCCAACTCCTCCTTTTCCAGATAATATTACTATTGATTTCATTCTTATTTTTCCATTATTGATAAAATATTTGGGATTGATATGGGTTCTCCTTTGGAATAAGTATCAATTATCTCTTTTGAAAAAGGAATTTCAAATACAATCTTTGTTTTGTACTTTGAAGCTAAAGATTCAATACCCTTCTTAACTCCTACATCTGACCTGTTTAATATTATCCTGCACTTTTTATGCAGTTTAATCAATAATTGAAGAATTATTTCCAAATCATGAACACCAAGTGGTGTTGGTTCTGTGACTGCGAATACCTTATCTGCATTTTCAAGTGCTGCAACTACAGGGCAATGTGTTCCAGCAGCAGTGTCTATGATTATATAATCATATTCTTGTTTTCGTTTTTCTATTTCCTCATTTAGATGATTAACAATAAACTCAGATATTGGCTGATTTGTTTTCAATTCCCCAGAAAGAAAATCCATCTTATCTTTTTTGCCTGCAAAAAGTTTTCCAATCTCTTTGGAATCCCATTCTATTGCTTTTGAAGGGCAAATAATCTTACAAGCCCCACATCCATTGCACTGATTAGGTATAAATATGGGGTTGTTGCCTTTTATTGATATAATTGCATTGCTTTTACATACTTTTCCGCATTCTCCGCATTTTGTGCATTTATCCAAATTAAAAGAAGGGATTCTTTGCTCAATTATCTTTAAATGCTTTCTTTCTATATCCAAAATTAAATGATCATTTGGGCAGTCTACATCAGCGTCAACCAGAAGAACCTTGCTTTTCTTTGCCAATTCATAAGCAAGGGCTGTAGCTACTGTCGATTTTCCTGTTCCGCCTTTCCCTCCTGTTATTGCAATTATTTTAGGCATTTGTTTTTTGTGTTTTTAAATATCTTAATAACTTTAGGAATGTGTATAATCCCTTTCCTTTAATGTTCATGACCACAGCCCTGAGTTTGATCCTCAAGTTTATCCAAGTTTTGTACAACTTCTTTTACAGTTCGGTAATCTCCAGTTTTAAGAGATAATCCTTTCTCTGCTATTATGTTTATAGCTCTCCCTCCAATCCCTGTTGCAAAGATTGTTGTTGGATTGACTGCTTCTTCAATTTGATCTATTGGGCTTTTGCTTGGGTCTGTATGGTCTAAGTCATTCTCAATAATCTTCAATTCTTTTTTTTCTACATCATATACTCCAAAAAAAGGTGCATGACCAAAATGCGGGCTTATTTCTGAATCTTCACCCTTGTTGTCAAGCAATGGAAAAAATATTCTTTCTCCTTTGCTCTCTTCTTTACTAACCATTCCTAAATGGGGCTCTGTTGTTTCAGATATCTTCTCAAGATTCTTTTTAAGAAAATCATTAATCGCGTCTTTGGCTTTTCCAGATGCCTGATAAGCGGTAATTCCCAGTTTCTCAAGAACCGCTGTTGCATTTGGTCCTAATTGTCCTACTAAGATTGCTTCAACTTTAAGTTCTCCTATTTGCTCTGCTGCTTTTATCCCGGCTCCATGACCTTGCACTGTACCTTTATTCAAAACAGCTTCTGTTTTGATTATTTTACTGTCTTCTACATCAACTATCAGGAAATAATTACATCTCCCAAATCTCTGGTCAACCATACTCTCCATACTATTATCTTGACAAGATATTGCAATTCTCATTTTTAACCTCCTATTTCTTTAATTATTTTCCTTAATTTTTTTAGCCCCTCGTCATTAGGCTTCCACATTTAGGGCATTTTCTTTGATTGCAAGGTTGCCCTCTTATATGGCTGGTTTCATAATCACATTTTGTGCAGACGCAAATCCCTCCTGTGCCTGCTGCAAATTGTCCACCCATTCTACCTCTGCCGCCATCTTGCCCAATTGGTCCTGTTCCATCTCCTCCTGGCATTTTATAATCGCCTCCATGAATTGTTATTGCCTTACCATTTACTAAAGCATCTGTAACTTTCTCTCTTGCTCTGGATAATGTTCTTTGAAAGGTTGATTGATGAATGTGCATTTTTCCTGCAGCATCTGCCTGGCTTAGTTTTTCTATGTTTGATAATCTTGAAGCCTCAAGTTCATCAATAGTTAGTTCAACTTCTTTAAGTTTGGCTAGAGGCACAGCTCTTGGTTTGAAATAAGTTACCTCCGGTTTAAAATTCACCAATTTAATCTTTCGTGGCCTTACCATAATGCATCATAATGCATAATCCTATATAAATGTTTCGCTTTCTAGAAGAAATAAAAAAATAATGCAAATATATCAAGTAATCATTGCTGAAATCCACTGACCCATAAAGTAGGTGACAAGTACTACAATGAATGCAATCAATAAGTGCTCAGCAACAACCTTCCAGTTCTCAGTTTTCTGATTCTTTGCAATTCTGTAGCTAATAACACTGAGTATTAATACACCCCAGACAATGCTTACTATTATAGCTGTTGTGAGCTGGAACAATAGCACAGGCACAACAAATGTCAGCGCAATAAGGAACTTTGACAGGAAAGTAGCGATTGTAGACTGCCAGATTTCACTGCTTGTGTGTTTGTTCTCAGATTCTTCAGATATGTGAATGCCAAGCGCGTCAGAAAATGCATCTGCGATTGCAATTGTTAGGATTCCTCCAAGGACAGCTATTCTTGAATGCGTTCCTGAGTATAGACCAACCATTAAACCAAGTGTGGTAATTATTCCTGATGTAGTGCCAAAACTAAATCCGACTTTGATGGAATGGTTCATTATCAATACTCTGCCATTGTGCTTGTGTCGCCGATTTTTTCTCCCAGTTCCTGCGCCTTAAGCACGCGCCTCATAATCTTGCCGCTTCGTGTTTTTGGCAGTGTTTTCCTGAATTCAATCTCCCTTGGATAACAATGTCCTGCGAGATGCTTCTTGACAAACTGCGCCAGCTCTTTCTCAAGCTGCTTGCTCGGCTTGTAGCCAGATGCAAGCACGCAGAATGCCTTGATAATGTTGCCCCTTAACTTGTCTGGCTTTCCAATAACACCTGCCTCAATCACAGCCGGGTGCTCAACTAATGCAGATTCAACCTCAAACGGTCCAACACGCTCTCCAGCTGTCTTGATAACATCATCAGCCCTGCCAATAAACCAGAAATAACCATCCTTGTCTATCCTTGCCTTGTCACCGCTGATATACCATCCATGCTGGAAATATGACTTGTACTTGTCTGTCCTGTTCCACACCCAGCGCATCATAGAAGGCCACTTTGGTTTTAGCACAAGGTTGCCCTCCTGGCCAACTGGAACTTTCTTGCCTTTGTCATCAACTATGGCAGCTGTCATGCCAGGGAATGGCTTTCCCATTGAGCCAAGCTTAACAGGCATACAGGCATAGTTTGCAATCATCTGCGCACCTGTCTCTGTCTGCCACCAGTTGTCATGGAATGTTAGGCCATATGCCTTCTTGCCCCATCTTATAGCTTCTGGGTTTAGTGGTTCGCCAACTGAGTTGATGTATCGTAAGGAGCTGAGGTCATATTTCTTGACAAGCTCTGTGCCATACTTCATGAGCATCCTGACTGCAGTTGGTGCAGTGTACCACACAGTAACCTTGTAGTCTTCAATTATTGAATACCATTTGTTTGGGTCAAAGCGGCCTTCGTACACAACCTGGCTTATGCCATTTGACCATGGGCCAAGAATCTCATATGCAATCCCAGTTACCCAGCCAGGGTCAGCAGTGCACCAGTATGTATCTTCAGGGTGCAGGTCAAGAGTCCACTTTGCTGTGATGTGCTCCTGGATAACAGCTTCATGGCAGTGCACAACACCTTTTGGCTTGCCTGTTGTGCCAGAGGTGTACAACATGAATGCATAGTCATTGAGTTTCATCTCTGCAACCTTAAAATCCCTGCTTGCCTGTTCCATCTCCTTAAGATAATCAATCTCACCCTTCTTCCTAGCGCCATCAACAATAATTATTTTTTTCAGCTTAGGCAGTTTGTTCTTAATCTTGTAGATACGACCTTTGAGTGCATTGTTCGTGACAACAAACTTTGCTTCACTGTTCTCAAGGCGGTCCTGCAATGCTTTTGGGCCAAATGCTGAGAATAATGTGCCTGCAATTGCACCTGTCTTGAGTGTTCCCAGGAATCCTACATACAATGGCACAACCCTTGGCAGGAAAAAGAATACCCTTTCTCCTTTCTTGATGCCATACTTCTTGAGCATGTTGGCAAACTTGTTTGTGTTGTGCTTCATGTCCTGGAATGTGTGTTTTTCTTTCTGGCCTTCTGCACCTTCCCAGTACAGGGCAACCTTATTCCTTCTCCAGTCCTCTGCATGCCTGTCAATTGCATTGTACGCAGCATTAATCTTCTTGTTTTTGAAAAAGGATATCTCCTTGAACACACTATCCCACCGAAAACCGTGGCAGGCAGAGTTGTAATTCTTCATATTAGCAGTAAGAACAAGTTGTTTGTCTTTAACCATTAATCATCACCTCTTTTAATGATTATCCCATTAAGGTAGAAGTATATAAAAGTTGTGCTAGAATTGAGAAAGATTTATATTACATAAACCCTTTAAGTTATCACAATGAAAAAAACAACCCTCATCGTACTGGTGTTGATTGCGCTGTCATTTGCAGCATCAATCTATTATTATTCCCAGATGCCTGATAAGATTGCATCGCACTGGAATGCTGCTGGCGAGGTTGACGGTTATATGTCTTCATTCTGGGGCTTGTTCATGTTTCCAATCATTGCAATAGGATTATTCCTGCTTTTTCATTTTCTTCCTAGATTTGACAAAAGAATTAATGATTTCAGGAAATATTATGACTGGTTTGCTCCTCTCATAGTTGCGTTTCTAATATATATCCATCTTCTTATTATTTTCACCAACCGGGGATATGCATTTAATATGACACTGGCACTTATTCCTGCGTTTGCTGCGATGTTTTTTGGAATTGGCGCTGTCCTTGGGAAAACAAAGAGGAACCTGTTTGTTGGAATAAGGACACCATGGACCCTTGGCAGTGATGTTGTGTGGGACAAAACCCATCAATTAGGCGGAAAAATGTTCAAGGCAGCTGGGGTGGTGACTCTGTTTGGCCTTTTTAATCAAGAATATGCATTCTGGCTGTTGATTGCTCCTGTGCTGTTAGCTACCTTCTACACACTTATTTATTCTTATGTTGAATACAGAAAACAAATAAAATAAAAGAGTTAAATATTTAAATGACCTTTTATTCTGTTATCTAAATATATAATCTTAATGGGGGAGATATTATGACTAATGAAAATAATGAACCTGTACATCACGAGGAAAGACCAGAGCATAAGCCAGAGCATAAGCCAGAGCATAAGCCAGAGCATAAGCCAGAGCATAAGCCAGAGTATAAAACTCATGAGCATAAAGAAAGTAAAGAACACAAGGCTGAGCATAAGCCAGAGCATAAGCCGCATCATAAGCCACACAAGCCGCATTTTAAGCTTAACACATCTGTGATGCTGGTAATCATAGGAATTATTCTGCTAGCTGTTGTGCAAGCGCAGATTGTCTCGTTGAACAGTAAGATTAAGGTTATCACAGGCGATGATGATTCTGGAACTAGTGCAGTTGGCCCAGAAGCTCCAGAAGGTGCACCAACATTGTCTTTCTATGTTATGAGCTACTGCCCATACGGAAACCAGGCAGAGGAGGGCATTGCACCTGTATATGAGATTCTCAAAGGCGAAGCAAACTTTGAGCCGCATTATGTTATCTACAGTAATTATCAGGGTGGCGGGCCACAATATTGCAGGGATACAGATAGCCTATACTGTTCAATGCATGGCATCCAGGAATTGAACCAGAACTTCAGGGAGCAGTGTGTTGCAAAGTATATGGGGATGGACAGCTACTTTGACTTTGCGCTTGCAATGAATACCGAATGCAACTACCAGAACGCAGACACATGCTGGGAGCCAGTTGCAGCTGACCTTGGACTTGATGTTGAGAAAATCAAGACATGCGAGGAAGAGGAATGGCAGGACTTTGCAGCAGCAGACCTTGCACTGAACCAGCAGCTTGGAGTAAGGGGCTCACCAAGTGTGTTCATAAATGGCGAGTCTTACTCAGGCGGCAGGGCACCAGGAGATTATCTTGCAGCATTGTGCGCGGAGTTTGATGTTGCACCAGAGGGGTGTAGTGAACCGCTTCAGGCAAGCGCCCAGACAGCACAGGGTTCCTGCTAAACATTAACTTTATATATTCCTTTTTTCTTTTTCTCTTTTATAATGAATTATTTCATAAAAAAGAGGGATTTATTCAAACTTCTTGACAAGCTTAAAAAGAGCTATGAGGTCATTGCTCCTGTAAAAAGGGATATCCATAGGTATGAGCCAATAAAGTCAGCAGATGAGATTGACCTTAATTTTATCAACACAACCTATCCACTGAAAAAATGGTTCCTGCCTGCAAAAGGGGAGTTATTTAATTTCTCTGGTAGTAAAATCTCAGCAAAAACAAGCAGCAAAAAGCGAATCCTGTTTGCGGTAAGACCCTGTGATGTAAATGCTTTGTTGCGCATGGACAAGCTGTTCCTTGATGAATATGTAGATTCATACTACAAAAGCAGGAGGCAGAATACTATCCTAATTGCACTAAACTGTAGCATACCAGGGGATAACTGCTTCTGTACAAGCCTTGGCACGCACAAGCTTGATAAGGGGTTTGACCTGTTACTGACCGAAACAAAAGCAGGCTACATTGTGCAACTGGGTTCTGAAAAAGGCAGAAAGTTGATAGACACTAAGCTGTTCACTAAAACAACAAAGATACCTGAAATTAAGTTAAAGTGTAATAAGAAGTTGACAAAGAGCGATGTGCTGAAACTTAAGGTATCATTTTACCATAGTATATGGAAGGATGAGGCTGAAAACTGCCTTAGCTGCGGCGCATGCACAATGACGTGCCCAACCTGCGGTTGTTTTAGGATTGTTGACTCGCCGTGCATAACCATAAACTGTGGCTCAAGAAACAGGGAATGGACCAGCTGTCAGCTTAAGAACTTCACAGTTGTTGCTGGCGGGCATTCATTCAGGGAAGACAGAGCAGCGAGACTGAAAAACCGCATATATCACCAGCTTGAGTATTTCAAAGACAAGTTCGGCATTAACATGTGCGTTGGATGCGGAAGGTGCATAACAAACTGCCCCACTAAAATTGATATGACCCAAATCCTGAAGAGTTTATGAAATGGCAAATCCCTACATACCTGAGATAGTGAAAATAAAGAAAATCATCCGTGAAGCAGCAGATATAAAAACATTTGTACTGGACAAGAGGATGGATTCTAAGCCCGGGCAGTTTGTTGAATTGTCTGTGTTTAATGTTGGAGAAGCGCCATTTGGCATAAGCAACCATAGCGAGGATATTATGGTCACTGTGAGGGATGTTGGCAATGTAACAGACCAGCTTCACAAGCTAAATCCAGGGGATACTGTTGGTGTGAGGGGACCTTTTGGCAACGGATATCCTATGAAAGAGCTGAAGGGCAGGGACATCATACTTGTTGCAGGTGGCACTGGCTTTGTGCCAATTAGAAGCGTTGTGCAGTATATTGAGAAGCATAGGGGGGATTATGGCAATGTAAGCGTGTTTGCAGGTT
>JAFCCF010000036.1 GCA_017610325.1 Candidatus Aminicenantota bacterium
CCATACACCTGCATCATCACAATCAATGCCAAATTTTGGGTCTGTGTAGCCAATATTCCTTAGAGTTGACCTGACAACCTTCTGTACATCAACATATCCTTTTGTTGTTACCTCTCCTGCAACATGTACTGTGCCTGTTGTAGTTAGGCATTCGACAGCCACCCTTGAGTTTGGATCTTGCCTTAATAATTCATCGAGTATTGCATCGCTAATCTTGTCGCACACCTTGTCTGGGTGCCCCTCTGTGACACTCTCTGAAGTCACATAATGTATTTTTCCCATATATATCCCTCCAATTAATAGATAACATAGTTCTCTGGGTTGCCCTATATAAAGATTATTGACTAAAATATTCCGATAAGAATAAATACTAGTTATGGTTTGTCAAAGTATATGCCGTTTGAATCATTTGAACTTGGGGAATTGAAGCAGATTAGGAAGAACCTTGACCTTAGCCAGACAGAGCTGGCTAAACTAGCTGGAGTCTCGCAATCGCTTATTGCAAAGATTGAGTCACAAAAGCTTGACCCTACATACTCAAAGGCAAAGAAAATATTCCAGACACTGAACAGCCTCACAAAGAACAAGGAGCTGACAGCAAAGCACATAATGCACAAGAAGATTATAGGTGTCTCCAAGAAAGATGGTGTTAAAAAGACAATCGAGCTCATGAAAAAGCACCAGATTAGCCAGCTTCCTGTTATTAAGGGAGAGCAAGCAGTTGGTGTTGTGACAGAAGGTGCTGTGCTTGACTGCCTCATGAACAAGAGGGGTGAGTGCAGAATAGAGGAAATCATGCTTGACAGCCCACCAATTGTGTCACATAACACCTCAATAGACGCAATATCCAACCTGCTGAGGTATTTTCCAATAGTGCTTGTCTCAGAAGATGGAAAAACAACAGGTCTAATCACCAAATCTGATCTGATACGAAAGATTTCTAAGTAATTTTTCTGATTTTTTTCAGCTTTCCAAAACTGT
The DNA here is from genome assembly GCA_017610325.1 of Candidatus Aminicenantota bacterium. GTDB lineage: Archaea > Nanobdellota > Nanobdellia > Woesearchaeales > JAFCCF01 > JAFCCF01. Next base: position 982 of record JAFCCF010000036.1, read on the forward strand.
AAACCTTGTCTTCTACCACAAAAACTTCGAAGTTGTCCAGATTCTGCTTCAGGTATGGGCTGAGCATCTTTTCCTGTAGGATATCTGAACCTTCCACCAAGGGATTATAGCTTGGCATCACTATGAGGTTCTTTGTTTTGTATTTCCCCTTAAGAAAACACTTGAATCGCTCTATTCTACCTGGCTCTTTAAGGGATATTGCAGGGTGCTCATGCGCTATTATTATTGTTTTGATGTCCTTTGGTATGTTTTTTGCCAGCTCATGGCCATGCATAATCAGGTTATTGCCCACAATAACTGACTCTGCAATCTCAACACCCTTTTTTCTTGCAATCGGACCAAGGATAGTATCGTGGTTTCCTTTTACAAGGATAACCTTTTCAGCATGCTTTGATAACAGGTCAAGAATCTTGAGTGTTTCTTGCCATTCCTGCTCACTTATCTTGCCAAATTCATGCTTTATGTCTCCATTTACAATAATCAGCTTGTATTTCCGGTCCAAGACCTTCTCTAATCTTTTAACCAGGTCACGAAACTGGAATCTTGGAACAAGAATACCTTGTTTGTTGAGCGCCTCCTCAAATCCAAGATGCAGGTCTGCAATTATCAACACATTGTCTGGTTTAAGGTATAGTGCCAGGTCCCTTATCTCAATTGATTTTTGGATTTGCATGGTAGCTGGGATGATTCTCAGATATAAAAATTTTGTGGGAATACCACTCGGGAATAGAATCTAATTTGGAGAAAGCTTTATATAATAAATAGTGCAAATATTGATATTATGATAGCTCTTACTGCAGCCCAAGTTAGGTATGAACTAACACTGAATTTACTGGCATTTATTATTGTATATTTTATTGTGGTGTTTATTTTCTACACCTGGCGCAAGATGAAGTCTAAGGAACTTCTTATCCTTTCTATTGCATTTACTGCTCTGCTGTTAAAGAATCTGTTGACTATATTTGTGGATTATAGGTATATATTCATGGACATATTACCATTTGAACCAACATATTCCATTGCAACCATGGCCTTGGAAACCTTGGGATATATCCTGATTGCAAGCTCGCTCCTTTTGCACTTTTTCAGAAGATACAAGCGGTATGTGGCATACTTTTTTTATGGAATTGTATTCCTGCTCTTCCTCTTCCTTATACTTGTCCAGATAGACTATGCAAACGAGGATGCACAGCACTTTGAAAAGTATGGTGTGCATCTAAGTCCGCGTGAGCACACAATACACAACTTCTCAGAGATATATAACATTGTATTCCTTTTCTTCGGCTTTTTTGTAGTTTTTAATAACTGGAAGAGTGAAAAATCCACAACACTGGTGGTGATGATGATGGGAATGCTATCCTGGATAATTGCACATATTATATTAGTGGTATATGCAACCGCAGTAGCTATTCCTGAGGTGCTCAAGACACTTGCAATCATGTTATTAGCATACGCCTTTGCTGTCAAAAAAGAGCTTCCAATTAAGGTTATACCAGCCCATGAGGTTGTTGAGAGAAAGGTTGAAGGTGCAAAATATCACCTTAAGCCAAGCTCAACATATTATTTCAAAGAAGATAAACCTGACAAGACCTTTGACTGCTTTGTTGACCAGGTCATGCATGGCAAAGAAGGCTTATCTATCACAAGGACATACCCTGACCAGATCAGGAAGAATTATGGCCTTAGCAGGACCCCAATAATCTGGCTTACGCAGACCCCAACAGAAAAGTTTAAATACATTAAACCAACCAGTTTAGTACAGCTGGCAAACATAATTGAAGAGTTTATCAATGAGAGCGATGACAATCTCATAATGATAGATGGGGTCGATTACCTGATAACCCAGAACACTTTCCAAGAGGTTCTCAAGTTTTTCCAGAACCTTGTTGAGAAGGTTGCCTTGCTAAACTCAATCCTTGTGCTTTCGCTGAATCACAATACAATGGAAAATAAGGAGTTCAACCTGCTCATAAGCAGTATGGAAGAACTCCACTAAAAAGAGAGGTGTATAACATGGTTGAGAAAGTTCCTACAGGCATTGAGGGCTATGACAAAGTATTGAAAGGAGGCTTTGTCAAGAGTTCTGTTAACCTGATTTCTGGCTCAAGCGGTACAGGAAAGACACTCTTTGCACTGAGCTTTGCATATTATGGTGCATTAAAGTTTAATGAGAAATCAGTATTTATCTCACTTGAGGAGCCAAAGGACCGTGTGATTGTTAACTGCGGTTCTGTGGGTCTTGACCTGAATGCTGTTGACCAGAATCTTTTCAAGTTCCATGACCTGGCAAGTGAGAGGGGCTCGTTTTCATCAGAGTCTGAGTTATCGCCGTCCAGCAAGAACCCAATCATAATGGATAACCTGCTAAAATATATTAGATTGTACTTTGGAGACTGCAAGAGGATTGTTGTGGATGGTGTTGTGCCGTTAAACCTAGTGTGCAGGGATTTAAAAGAGTTCAGGTCTAACCTATTCAGATTTTCAATGGGCTTGAGGAAAAGCGGAATAACCTGTGTGTTCACTACAGAGGTTCCATTTAATTCAAATGATACAAGCAGGTTTGGGATTGAAGATTTTGTTGCTGATTCTGTTACAAAACTGAATGCAACTGACAAGGGCCACCAGCTAAGGGTTCATAAGATGAGGGGAAGTGACTTTGTTAGGGGCAATGTTGATTATAGCATAACCACACAGGGAATCAAGGTCATGTTTTGATTTTTTATTTCTTTAATGCAATCTTTGCAGTAACCATTTCATGCATCTTTCTTAAGAATTCTATTTTATTATCCATCCTGAGCATATCTGTGTAGCCCTGCAGTACAAGGTTGAATGCAAACGGTGTTGGAACATTTGTGGTTATCTTTTTTACCTTTATCTTCTTCTGCTGGATTTGCTCAATTATATACTTTGTGTTCTTTATATCCATGAGGTCTTCCAGCACCTCGCGCCTCGCTTCTTTTAGTATTGAAAAGTTAGGGTCAATTCTCTTGACAGCATTCATAAGTATCATTGAACTGACCTGCTGCCTTCCAACCCTCCTTATCTTGCCCTTGTAGTTTCTCAGAATCATAAGAGCACGGGCTGCGCAGTGCCTGAACCTTCGCTTCAACACCTCGGATTTCTCAATTGCCATGCTGAGCAGCATGTCAAGCTTGTCAACTTTAAGCATTTTCAATGCCTTCTCTGCCTGGATATTTTTTGCAGAGCTCAGGTAAAATCCATTATCTGTTATTCCAATCTCCACATTGATGTGCTGCAGCCGAGATATTACATATGCAATAGCCCTTGACAAACAATCATTGACCCTACGACCAAACAAAGTATGGAATATGACATATTTTGTCCCGCCATCATTATAGTTTTCAATGATTATTTTTTTATCGTGTGGTATTTCTGCATAATCACACTGCTCCTTCATGAAATTATAGATGGCATTTGCAGCATTTGTGTCCACATACACATAATGGTTGATAAAATCTAGAACTTCCTCTTTTTTATGGGCTTTGCTGAGCTTTTCCTCCATCAGGCGCCTGAACCTGCCAATATCCATTGCAAGGTCAAATGATAATGGCAGCATCTCACTGTACCATGATGGGATGGTTGGCGGCCTTTGGACAGATGATTTTACCTGGGCAACCATTCCTCTAGAAAATTGGAACTCGTACTTTTCCCCGCCAAGCACAAACACATTCCCGCGCTTGAGCTTTTCCAAGAATCCCTCGTCAATCTTGCCAATTATCTGCTCACCAACCTTAACAGTTACATATGATTCATCAGGGATTGTGCCAATGTTTGTCATGTACAATACTCTTGCAAGCCTTCCTTTTCTTCCTATCATACCGGTTTCTTCATCATGCCAGATTTTTGCATATATATAGCGATCTTCTAATGAGATAAACTTGCCAGATAGATAGTCAATTATGTCCATAAAGTCCTTTCTTTCAAGCCTGTGATAGCAGTAGCTTTGTTTTATTAGCCTGAGAAGGTCATCAATGTGTATCTTGTTGCTTATTGCTATGCCAAATATCTGCTGTGCAAGCACGTCGAGGCAGTTTGTTGGAATGTGCACATTGTCTATCTTTTTTTCAATTGCATTCTTTAGCAGCACAGCATTCTCAACAAGGTCATCCCTGTCCAGCACGATTATCCTGCCCTTTGTTGTGTCATGCAGCTGATGGCCAGAACGGCCAATCCTCTGCAGGCCGCGGGCAACAGACTTAGGAGAGCCAAGCAGGATGACCAGGTCAATATAGCCAATGTCAATGCCCAGCTCCAAAGAGGTTGAGCTCACAATAACCTTAAGCTTGCCCTCTCTTAGCCGGTTCTCAATCCTGTGCCTAAATGATTTTGAAAGGCTGCCGTGGTGCGCACCAATACCTCGGGCTTTGCTCAAGGTGCCAGAAATCTCTGACTTCTCAGCATTCTCGCTGTAGTTCTCTGGAAACCTTTCTTTGAGATGGTCAACAACACGTTCTGTTGCAGAGCGGGTGTTTGTGAAAATAAGGGTTGTTTTGTGCTGTTGTATCAGTTTGTTCATGAGCTCATACATGGCCATGTGCATTTCCTCATATGTTGTGTTGATAAGGTCAGGAATCGGGCTTATCACCTTAAGGTCCATCTGCTTGAGAAACTGCACATCAACAATCTTGCAATCCCTTATTTTTCCATTTTCATAGCCTACAAGGAATTTTGCAATCTCATCAAGCGGAGCAACTGTTGCACTCAGGCCAACACGCGCCATGTGGGCTGAGAGCGTATTAAGGCGTTCGAGACTGAGTGATAGATGCACTCCGCGCTTGTTCTCTGCCAGCGCATGTATCTCATCTACAATGCACCAGTCAACATTCTTAAGATGGTCCTTGAATTTTATTGTAGATAGAATTATTCCCAAGGTTTCAGGAGTTGTAATAAAAATATGTGGTGGTTTCTTAAGCATCTTTGATTTTTCTGCAGCTGTTGTGTCTCCGGTTCTTACTGCTACTCTTATCCCAAACTTCCTGCCAGCTATCTCTTCCATCTCTTTTAGAGGTTCTATCAGATTAACTGAGATATCATTTGATAGTGCTTTCAGAGGTGAGATGTAGACACAGTATATTTTATCCTCAAGTATGCCTTTTTCTGAGCTGTCAATCAGCTCATTAAGGATAGATAAGAAAGAAGTCAATGTTTTAGTAGATCCAGTTGGAGCACTTACAAGTATGTTGTTCCTGCTGTGGATTTCCATCACTCCGTACAATTGCGGGAGTGAAAACTCCTTAAACTTTGAGTAGAACCACTTTTTCACAACAGGGTGCAGGATTTTATTAATCTGCTCAGCTGTGTTTGGCTTATTCTTGTAATTCAGCATGATGCTTAGAACAGAAATAGGATATAAAAGCTTTACTGATTTTTCTCAATTAGCCCCTGCATCAGATTATATGCCTTTATCACATCCTTGCTGCTCTTAATGAATTCGAGACAAAGAAACAACCGTAAGCTTTATAAATAGAACATCACTTCTGCCTCAATGGGTTTAGATTGGACTAAGTATTAGAGGTTCTGTACACACTTAATCATATAATCGAAATTATGGTGAATAATAAATGGCAAGCACATTTGATGTTGACAAGAATAAACTCATAGAAAAAATAGCTGAAGAGCTGAAGAAGAATGATAATATAACACCTCCTGAGTGGGCTACCTGGGTAAAAACAGGAATCAACAGGCAGAGACCGCCTGCAAAGGATGACTGGTGGTATTCTAGAGCAGCTGCTGTGTTGTGCAGTATTGAAAAGCTTGGGCCAATTGGTGTCTCAAAGCTCAGGACGAAGTATGGGGGCAGGCAGCGAAGGGGTCATAAACCACCACATTTCAAGAGAAGCGGCGGTAATATTATAAGAAAAGTACTTCAGCAGCTTGAAAAAGCAGAGCTTATTAAGCATACAAAGGTTAAGAATCATAAGGGCAGGGTTATTGCCCCAAAAGGCAAGTCATTGCTTGACAAGACAGCAACCATAATGCGCGGACCAGCTGTTAAAAAGCCAAAAGTAAAAGCTGAGGTAAAGGAAGTCAAGAAGGGACCTAAGAAGCAACCTGCTAAAAAGGCAGGAGCACCAAAAGAGAAAGCAGTGAAGCCAAAAAGAGAAAAGAAAGCTCCAGTAAAGATTGAAGTTAAGCCAGAAATAACTAACGAGAGCATCAAAAAAGCAGACGAGCTTGTCAAGAAGGTTGAAAAAGAACAGCCAAAGGATAAGCAAAATGGATGAGCTTGAAAAGATAAAGCAGCAAAAACTGGAAGATATGCAGAAAAGGCAGATGCAACAGGTGTGGCAGGAAGAACTTCAGCTCCAGAAACAGGTTGAACAACTCGAAGCAATTGTGCGTGGAGTGATGACAAAAGAAGCAATGCAGAGATATGGAAATGTCAAGGCTGCGCACCCCGACAAAGCAGTACAGGCGCTTGTTGTGCTTGCTCAGCTTGCGCAACAGGGCGTGCAAAAGATTGATGATGATAAATTCAAGGAAATCCTACAAAGATTAACACCAAAAAAGAAGGAGTTTAGGATAAAAAGAAAATGAAAATCGAGGATTTTCAAATCTCCTCACAAGTTCGGAGAAAATAAAATGGCAAGATTCAAGCACCTAAGCAAGAAGCTAAGGCTAATAAAATACGGAAAGAGAACAAGGTGGGCGCCGTTCTGGACAGTGCCAAAGATATATGGGACTGGAAGAAGGGTTCACCCAGGAAGACACACTGATGTCAAGAGAAGCTGGAGAAGGACAAAGATAAAAGCGTGATTTAAATGGCTGACTTGGAAAGAGTTTACAATGTACCACTGAGGAAAGAGTGGCTTAAAACGCCACGTTATAAGAGAACAAAGAGGGCAGTCACTGCTTTGAGAAATTTTCTTAAGAAGCACATGAAATCTGATGATATTAAGATAGGCAAGCATCTCAACGAGGATATGTGGAAGCATGGTATCAAGAATCCTCCGCATCATATCAAGGTTAATGCTATCAAGGATGATAAAAATACAGTCAGGGTTGAACTTGTTGGCAGGAAATATGAAGATTTCAAGGTTGAGAAGAAAGAGGAAAAGGGCAAGCTGCAGCAAGCAATAAGCAAGCTCAAAGGCAAGGGCTCAAAAGACAAAGAGGAAGAGAAGAAAGAAGAGAAAACAGAGAAGAAGAAAGAAGAAGTAAAAAAGCCAGAAGAAAAGAAAGAAGAAGCTAAGCCTGAGCCAAAAAAAGAAGAGAATCCAGAACCTGCTAAAAAATAGAATTCTTACTCCTTTAAAAACAGAAAAGAATATATATAATAAACACTATTTACTACTATATGCCTACGAAATTAAAACTGATGAAGTGTGTGAATTGTGGCAAGACAATCAAGAGCACCTCACCAGTTAGGAAATATTGTTTTGACTGCAGGCAGAAGATGAGGTCTATCTGGCTGGACAATTTCAAAAAGAGGAAGAAAAAGGCGCAGTAAATAGTTCTGATGGTACTGAAAGAAAGATTGACTAAATTAAGGGATAACGTATCAAACTATTTCTATAAGTATGATGAATATGAAGAGGATACATCAGTGATTATGCCTCAGATAAAATTTAATCTGCATATCAAGTTCTTTAAGATACAAAAGCACGAGAATGTTGATGACATAAAGCAAGCAATAAAGGAGGGCAATGTAATGGGTATTATTGATATAAGCTTGTTGCATGTAAAGAGCTTTGTTCATCTCAGGGTCATAACACAAAAGCTGAGAAGGTGCTGCGAGGCTGAGGGGGCGCAGATGAAGTTCTATGGCAGAAACTGGATATTAATCATCCCAGACAAGCTAAAGTTTTATAAACCTAAAAGCAAAAGTGATAAACATGAAACAGGACCCAAAAGATATTGAGCTGAAAAAGATCCGACTTGGCGAAGTAAGTGAGGGAAGCAAGAGCATTGCCAAGAGGCTTGAGACTGTGAGCAATACAGACCTGGAGCTTGAAGACTCAATCCAGGTGAGAAACAGTGAGCTAGAAATCATGAAAAATAAGTTTAATGGAGAGGTCGGAAGGCTTAAAACTGAAGTGATCTCAATGAAAAGGGATGTCTTTGCGCTACGCCACAGCCTTAAGGTGACTATAAACCTGCTCAGGACAATGGCGAGGAAAAAAGAGTTTGATGCAATCAACGAAAAGGTCAAGCGCTGGGCACCATTTAACAAGGCAACCAGGCAGCATGCTGAACATATTATTAAGGGAGTTCTCAAGGATAAATAAAGTTCTTATCATAATTAAATAATTCAAGCACTAGCCCTACCACTGCCCAGCAACGCTGGTTTGCCGAGCGAAGCGAGCGCAACTAGCTTGACTTTGTCAAGCGTGGGTCATTTGTCAGAAACTTATGGTTTCTGAGCACTCAGA
>JAFCCF010000080.1 GCA_017610325.1 Candidatus Aminicenantota bacterium
CGGGCATATCCTGATAAACCATATCGGATATCATCTCAAACTAAGAGACGTGAAATGGTGAAATAAGCAATATTCGCAGCTGCAATAAATACCAGCGCGAAATATGCAGAATTCCTAAGCCATCTTTTTTTCATATAGATAAGCGAGCCTGTTGGGAATCCAAAAAGGAAAATAAGCGATGAGATTAATACAAATGATTCTTCCCGAATGCTTCCTGAAAAAATTAAGCCAAGAACAAAATAAACAATAAAGTAAAAGCTCACTTTTGGAACCCTGGAAAGCTTTGTTCTGTAGATTATGCCGAATGCGAGTATTGCAGAGATTACAATAAGATTCGTCAGCTTCAGGTAAACTACAAAAGCAAGAATTAATACAGCGATGAAGTTCTGCATCAGAACAAAATATCTTGCGCCAGACTTTAATTCTTCTTTTGCTACCCAGCCAAGCCCTGCTCCGCAGAATAACCCAAAAGAAACAATGATTGATGCCAAGACATAATTGATTGGTTCCATTTTAGTATTTCCATGCGCTGTGCCCGAACTGCACAAGCAAATCAACGCCAAGCTCCTTTACACTCAAAGGCAAGTCGCATGCTCCGAAACAGCTTCCAAGCCAGATTATGATATTTGCATCTGTCTCTTTCTCAAGCTCTGCTTTTATCTTGTCAGCAGAAGGCTTAAGCCCATCCGGCAATTGTATGCATACTGTTTTTGCATTCTGTTTCCTTATTTCAGATGCTGCTTTTCCAAGCTCTAAATCATAATCCATAGTCATCTGGGAAGCAATTGTGTTTAAAAAGCTATTGATAAAAAATAGCAAAAACTATTTAAATAGCGTATTAATCCAGAATACTATGCCTCCGTAGCTTAGCAGGTAGAGCGTGCGGCTGTTAACCGCAAGGTCACCAGTTCGAGTCTGGTCGGAGGCGTCCTTTTTTTCTTATCCGCCGCTTATAGTAAAAAGTGAGGGTATTCGTCTTCTTGGTTGTGTGTGCCTCTTAATGTTCTTTGTGCGTCTTGCCCGCTGCCCCAAATTCTTCTTAACAGCTTCTTCCAGAGAAGCAACATTATTCTTGTAATGTGCAACAACCTCTGGCCTTTGCACTATTAAATATCCATTTGTAGATTTGACTATCCTTCTTCTTGGCTGGTTAAACTGGGCTACTGCCCTTTTAACTGTCCTGCTGGGGTTTCTGCAGTCAACTTTCAAGCCAATCTCATCCATTGAAGAGATTGTTGATTCAATTCTGCGCTCCAGTTCATCAGCAAGCATTGTTTCATTTTCACCAATAGCATATGCAAAAATATGAGTGGGAAACAAAACAGACATTCTTGCAACTTCCGCCCTCATATGTTCTGCCAGCTTTTTTGTATCAAAATCATTAACATGAACCGGCTCTCCAAAATTAATAGTAACCTTGCCTTTATTTTGATAAAGCCAATGGGTATAGACAAATCCCATATCCATAGCAAAGACAGCTCCTTTGCCATATCCCTCTTCTTTCATTTCTATCAGTTTTTGGAAAATCTGGTCCTCAACAACCCTTTCCCTTGAAATAGAGTGAGGCACTACCATTATTGGCCTTTCAGTTTTTTTCTGTATTCCCTGGAAAAGGCGGAATAAATGCGCAGCAAACTCAAGAAGCTCTCCTGAGTAGCTCCTGCCGTATTTCCTTACCATCTTCCCTGCTACTCTTGTTTTTGTCTGTTCAGGATATACAAGCACATCTCTTCCTTCATTGAGAACTACATGATGAAAATATTGGTTATAGATATTATTACCAAGTGTTTTGCTGACTTCCTTATCCCCAAGAGTGCATGCTTCCCTCAGTGCAACAAATCCACCCCATAACTTAAGAAACTTGCCGACAGGCCAGACATCAAGATTATGCCCCATTGATGTAACAACAGGGTTGTCATGCACATGCAATTGGTACTGTGTTTCTGACCAATCCAGTTCAGAAAGATGCCTTCCGATATGAATATGTATTGGTCTTTCGCTTTCAGGCAGCCTGTCCCTTTGCTCGCAAAGCTCTTGCAAGCCATTGCATTCTATTGAGCTGACCTTGCTTTGAAACCACTTGAAAAAAGGCTCAACCCTGGCAAGGTTCCCTATTTTAAGATTGTGCTTTACATACTTGATTAAAGGTTTTACTTCATCAGATATCTTATAAGCTCCACTCATGTAGGAATGGTTATAAGCCTTCTATTTAAATAATTTACAGTTCTATAGTAAAAATCATAAATTTTAAATATGGACTAAGTTTCCATCACACTACGGCCCCGTGGCGTAGTCTGGTGGCGTGTTCGACTGATAATCGAAAGGTCCCGAGTTCAAATCTCGGCGGGGCCACCATTTATTTTCTAAAATGCAGAAAACAGAAATAAAGCAAGAATTTGGGGATTCTGTTATTGACATAGCATTGGATACAATAAAGAAAAGCAAACAGGCTCTTGTTTTTGTTGGGACAAAGCGCTCTGCTGAAAAGCAGGCTGAAGAGATTTCAAAGAAGACAAAGAAGACTTCAGAAGAACTCGAGGAATTGTCAGAAAAAATACTTAATGCTCTTGTAAGACCTACAAAACAGTGCGAAAGGCTTGCAAAGTGCGCAAAGCACGGAACTGCATTCCACCATGCAGGATTGACGCATAAGCAAAGGGAACT
>JAFCCF010000004.1 GCA_017610325.1 Candidatus Aminicenantota bacterium
TTGTTCATGTATTTTAATTCTGGCCCGCTCTTGCCATTGCACAGCTTTATTGTGTTGCCATCCAGTTTAAAGAGGTTAAGGCACTCTGAACATGTCTGTGGAATATTGAATCTTTCAAAGAATTCCTTATGGTTTGCTCCAAAAACACATGGCGGAAGCGGCTTCACAATCCTTGCTTTAATTCCTTTTTTCTTCAGCTCTTCAAGATAAGTTGTAATCTTCCTGCCTGTCTCATCATTCAGGTCATTCTCCGTGACTCTGAAATAAATATGGTCGCCGTCTTTTACCTCAGCCATATCAGCTAGGTCAATTTCTTTCTTTTCCCTGCCAAGCTCGTCAAGATCAACAGGCTTAAGGTCCATCCTAACATTTGTTGCATAGATTGTGCTGTATGTAACCTTGTCCTCGTCCCTGTCCTTACATTCGAACAAGGGAAGTTTATCCCCTAAATGCCAGCACTGCGGGTCAGGGGCATATGGTGTGCCAAACCAGCCATTTGCAGCGCATTTTCCAGAACCCTTGCACGAGCTCATAAATTTGCAGGATTTGCAGCTGGGGTGCATGTTCTCAAGGTTCTTGAGCTGCTGGTACACCTTGCTTGAATAATATACTTCAAGGAATGTCTGTTTTAGGATATTGCCTGCCACAATCGGTAGCCTCCTGCATGGAACAACATCCCCGTTTGGCAGTACAGTAAATACATCATAGGGTGTTGAACAACCATGTGTCTGGAACCTTGGGTTTATTGTTGTATATAATGAATCTGAGCAGTGAAGCCCAACTCTGAGCCGGATATTCTCATTGGCAAGCCTCATGTTAATACCCTCAAGCTGCCGATAGAGTTGCAGCACCTGTACCGGGCTCAGCATTAAGTCCTGCATTTGCTTGCCCCTTCCCTCTGGAATAAGCCTACCAATGCCCATGCCACCAACACCAATTCTTGCAGCCAGCCTTGCAAGCGGTTCAATATCATGCACATTTTGTTGTGTCAAAGTCATTGAAAAGCTCAATGGCATTTTGTGCGCAATAGTAACCTCAGCACCCTTGAGCGCCTTCTGGAAAGAGCCCTCACCCCTTATTTCATCATTGCACTTCTCAGTTCCTTCAACACTAATCTGGATAGAATCAACACCAAGCTCTTTATACTTCTGGAGCACATCGTCAGTAAGTGTTGAGCCGTTTGACATAACACAAACATTATTGATAATGCCCTGGTTTTTGTAATCCTGCACTTTTTCAAGCAGCGGGAAGAAATCTTGTTTAAGGATGGGTTCTCCACCTGTTATTGAGATTTTTGCATAGTCTATACCAGTCTTCTTGATAAAGTCTACCCAGTTGTCAAGCACATAGAACAGCTGCTCTGAATTGAGCTCATTCTTGATGTAAAACTCATTCATGTAGCAGTGCTTACACTTGAAATTACACCTTTCAGTAATATGCCACTGTAAGTGGCATGTCATAGGTCTATGAAGATATTTTATCATCAGCCCACCCCCCAAAATAGACTTAGATATGCTTGGCATGGTGTCCAACAGTTAGGGCACTTGTCTTGCTTTATTAGTTTTTTGGCCTCGCTTGCTCTTTCTGATTTCCATATTTTTATTAGGTCATAGTCATGTTCCTTTAGGTTGCCCAGCTTGTGGCCCCACATAAAACATGGTATCACATTTCCCTGGCAATCAATAGACACCGAGTTCTTGAGTGCAACACAGCTCATGACCTTCTGCTTTGGGTTTTTTACAAAAGAGGGTAGTCTGCTCAGATACATTTTTGCAACAAGCTCATCAATCTTGTACCATCTCTGATTGCTCTTAACAAGTTTAATAATCTCCTCTAACTCTCTTAGGTTATCTGGTGCCATGCTGCTGAACTCTTGATTATGGTAAAGAAATGCATTGTGCGCAATGGTCATCACAAGTTTGTCCCCCCTACTAATTCTCTGCTTTGCAAAATCCCTGATTTTGCCAACATTGAACTTTGAGATTGTTGTCTCAATCCCAACCTCAAAGCTGTTGTTATGCTTTAGCATCTTCTTTACTTTTATATAATTAGCATATGTTTTCTGAAACGCTCCCTTGATTCCCCTGATTCTGTCATGCACTTCCTCTGGTCCGTCCAAGCTGAATGTTAGGAAGATGTTTGGAAACCGTTTGCCAGCTGCATCCTTGAGCTTTGATACAGTACCCATTATATTCTCTGTTTCAAACCCATTAGTTGGGATGCTAATTAGTTTTAATGTGGGCACAAGCTCAACAGAAGATAAGATTATATCAGCAAGGTCCTTCCTTATGAATGGCTCACCGCCGCTGAAGCTTATCCATGAAACTGTGTTGGGCAGGTTCCTGAAAATCTTCCTGAAATCTTCAAGCTTTAGCTCTTTCTCTTCCAGGTTTTGATCATTCACTGAATTGCGCCAGCAAAAACAGGTCAGGCAGCGCGAGTTGCACCTATTTGTAACAATAAAGTTTACCTTGAATGGCCTTCTAATGATTCTTGTGAGCAATATGTTCTTTGCAATACTTACCTTATGTTTCATACACTTCCTCCCTTTTTAATCACTCTTGTCTTGTACTGGATGGATGCGTTTTCTCACTAAAAATACATGGTGCAGGTTCATGACAGAGCGGCCCCCAATAATATCAAAACGCTGTCTCAGCAGCATTTCAGCCTTTTTCCTGCAAAAGTCATGGTGCATGTGCCAGTCACTAAGTTCAAGCAGTTGCCTGCTGAACAGGGGTCTGAGCACAACAGTGTTTTTGATAACCTTCTTAATGCGCGAATAAAATTTTTCATTGGGTATGGACACAACTGCCCTTCCCCCAGGTTTCAATGTATTGTAAATGTTTTCAATAATTTGTTCTGGCTTCTCAACATGTTCCAGGATTTCCCCTGCAATCACAACATCAAACCTGCTTTTCTTGAAAGGTAGGTTGCCTGTTGCGTCAGTTAGCACAAAGCTTGCGTTAGCCCTGCTTTTTTTAGCATCCCTGAGCGCAGTGTCTGATATGTCAAATGATACAAGCGTTTTGCAGCTTGGTATCATTGAACTGAACTTACCATCTTCGCATCCAAACTCAAGCACAGCATCTCCTTTTTTTATGTTTGCAAGCTTTAGCATTAATTGCCTTCTCGCATCCTGTACTCTGCCAATTATGCCACTCTGTGTATTGGGCTTATACCTAATATACATCTCATTGTTCCACTTCCTAAGCTCATTGCTGGTCTTCATCGTACTTGTAAGGATGCTCTCCTGAATCATATGTTGGCTTTATGTGCTTTTCAATAAATTCCCTGTCCTCTCCTGCAAGGCACAACTCTGTGTTGTTGCTGAACATGCCAGAATTAAGCATCCGCTTCCATATTTTTCCAAGCGGTTCCTTTAAGAAGTTGCCGAATGAAATGTGGATGAACGGGCATGGTAGCACATCACCATATGCTGTTATGAATATCCTTTCAACTGCTGCAGGGCATTTTGTTGATAGGTAATTTGAGAAACGGTCAGTCCTCACACCATCTTCCTTGAGCAGCTCTCTGAAATATTTTTGGTCATCCTTGCTCAGCAGTTTCTCATCTTTTCCAGCCCACTTACCAACTGCGCACGGGACATTGAGCTGTATAAGCACCCCAAGCTCTTTTGCAAGCTTAATTTGCTTCTTAATATCACCATCTGATATGTTATCAGGTGTTATTACAGCATCAATCATCACTTCCATCTTGTGCGCCTTTGCATAGCTTATCCCTTTAATCACCCTGTTGAAAGAGTCTTTGCCCCTGTTATCATCATGACTTTCAGCATCAGCGCTGTCAATGCTCACTATGAGCATGTCAATTCCTGACTTCTTGAGCTTTCTGACATTATCATCTGTTAGCATAAACCCGTTTGAGAGGATGCTTGTGAACATCTGCTGCGAGTGCGCGAACTTAATCATATCATAAACATCCTGTTTGAGCAACGGCTCTCCTCCTGTAAAATTAATGTTTGTAACACCTAGCTTTTTGAGCTGCCAGATAACCTTATTAACCTGTTCCAAGCTAAGCACCTGCTTTTCTTTTTTGAGCATTGAGATAGAACAGTGCTTGCACCCAAGTTGGCAGTCAAATGTAATTGCAATGTCAGCCTGCCTCAGCACTAGCTTCTTCTGCATCAGTTTGATATAATTGACCATAATCCTTGCCAGCACCTTTTTTCTCCTTAGCGCAAGCCTGATGTTTGTTCTTGTCCTATGCTTCATATGCATTCATACCTCTTAGAGATATCCCTGTTGCAAAAAAATGTGAAAAATTGCTGTATGTTTATCAAGAATTCTTTTGGCGAGCGTATCTTTGTCAGCCTGTTGATTATATAAGATGGTCTCATGTAAAAGCTCAAGAATGCCTCGTTATACTGCTTCTGAATTTCCTTGTTGCTTATCTGGGGAAAGTCAGTTACACAGTTCTTCTGCCAGAATTCTGACCAGTCTTTTGTTATGATATGGTTACTTACTGATTCAGTAAACCTTGTCTTAGGCCAGGGTGTTGCCATTGTGAATGTCACATAGTCAGGGTTAAGCTTTTTTGCAAAGCTTATTGTGTTCTTTAACTGTTTGTTTGTCTCATTTGGCAAGCCAAGTATGAAATATCCAAGTATTTCAATGCCAGCTTCTTTTGTAAGCTTAAATGCGCTCTTAACCTGTTCAATAGTAAATGCCTTTTGCAGCAGGTTAAGTGATTCCTGCTGGGCAGATTCTACACCATAACTTATAATTCTGCAGTTTGCCTGTTTTAGTTTTTTGAGCATCTTTTTATTTACATAATCAACCCTTGCCTTGATTCTCCACTCAAACCTAAGCTGTTTCTCAATTATCAGGTCACATATTTGCTCAACCCTTTCCATATTGTAATTGAATGTCGAGTCAGAAAAGACAATATGCTTTATTCCACATCTCTTGACCAGGGTTTCAATCTCCTCAACAACATTTTCAGGCGAGCGTGCCCTGAACTTATGTCCATATAATAATGGTTCTGAACAAAATGTGCAAGCATATGGGCAGCCCCTGCTAGCCATCATCATAAATGTCTTCTTTTTGAATGAAAGTGAGTCACCATACCTGGTCATGTCAACAAGCTCAAATGCAGGAAATGGCAGTTTGTCAAGGTTCTCAATGAGAGGGGTTTTCTTTGAGATAAATGTTCCATTCTCCCTTAAGAAACCAATGCCGGGAATCTTCTTAATTTCATCAATGCCCCTTGCCTCAGCAAGGCACTGCACCAGCTCCAGGAATGTGTGCTCTGCCTCACCCCTCAGGATGAAATTAAGCTCAAGCATTGTCTTAAGACTGTGCTCTGGTTCAAGAGTTACGTGTGGCCCGCCAACAACAATAACAGCTTCTGTAAGAACCATCCTTATTGTCCTGATGCATTCTATTGTGTTCTTGATTATTGGGGTTGTTGTGCTTACTCCAACAACATCTGGTTTTTCCTTAAGGAGATATTCTCTTAGTTGGTCTGTGTCATACCCAAGTGCCTCCATATCAAGTACCTTAACCTTGAAATCATTCTTAAGAAGGACACTAGCAATATACAGTATGCCAAGGGGGGGCATCTTGCTTGACCACATCTTCTTATAGTGTACTTCATGATACCTTGGCTTAACTAGAAGTATCTTCATATCCTCTTTTTTCTTTTTATTTATCATTATAACTAAATCTACCTTTTTTACTTACTTCACCCCTCTTAATATAGTCAAAAATTACCTGTATATATTTAAATGTTTTGTAGAAAGGTATATATATTATCCTTTAATATGCTTAGGTGGGGGTAAGTTATTATAATGAAGATTGCTTTGGTAAACCCATATTTTAGCAGGAACATGCGCTTTGTGATACCTAAGATTATCCAGAAGGTTAGGGGCAAGTATCCTCCACTTGGGCTTGCCAGCGTCACAGCTTCACTTGAGCAGAAAGGTCATAAAGTTATTATTGTTGACGCAGAAGCTGGGGAGCTTTCAGCAGGCAATATTGCTGAGCAGGCTGCAGATTTCTCTGCTGAGCTTGTTGGAATTACTATAACAACCTGGACAGTGAACCATGCAAGGAAGATTGCCAGGGCTGTGAGGAAGAAGATACCTGATATAAGGATTGCAGTCGGAGGACCTCAGGTGAAGGCGTTTCCAAGGCTCACACTAAAATTTTCTGAGTTTGATTATGGGGTTATAGGGGAAGGGGACATGACGTTTCCTGAGCTTGTAGACTCGCTTGAGAATAACAAGCCATTGTCCAAGGTCAAGGGGGTTGTTTTCAGGAAATCCAGTAAAATTATTCAGACACCCGCAAGAGAATATTGCCCTGACCTGGACAAGCTGCCCTCTCCTAGCTGGCACCTACTTCCAATTAAGAAATATCATGACATGCTCACAAGGAGAAAGCAGTTCATGGTTATGATTACCAGCAGAGGTTGCCCGTTCAACTGCACGTTCTGTGACCCAAGGAACACACTTGGCAAGCAGTTTCGTGCCTGGGGCGCTGACAGGCTCTTTTATGAAGTTAAGGTGCTATATGATAAGTATGGAATTAGGGAGATAATGTTCTTTGATGATTTGTTTACCTTTGACAGGAAACGTGTGATTGATTTTTGCAGGAAAATGATTAAAAGCAGCATGAACCTTATCTGGGACTGCAGGACAAGGGTCAATTGCATTGATGAGGAACTGATAAAATGGATGAAAAAAGCTGGCTGCTACAGGGTACGCTTCGGAGTTGAGTCAGGAAACCAGAAAATCCTGAACAGACTCAATAAAGGAATAACACTTGAGCAGGTTAGAAGGGCATTTGCACTTGCAAGGAAGTACAGGATAGAGTCCATGGCTTACTACATGCTGGGTTCACCTGGTGAGACTAAAGAGACACTCAGGCAGACAATTGACTTTGCAGTGAAGCTTGACTCTGACTATGCACTATTTGCAGTAACAAGCCTCATGCCGCCAGGAAGCAGTTTGTTTGCCTGGGCTGCTGATGAAGGGTACATTGCAAGGGATTACTGGGAGAGATTTGTCTCAGGGGAGAAGCTTGACCCCTACCCAACCCTGAGCACACCGCAGCTTCCTGAAAAAACACTAAGGAGATACCACCAGCTTGCGCACCGCTGTTTTTATCTCAGGCCAATTATCTTTTTCAGAACCCTTAGAAGGCTAAGGTCCTGGATAGCTTTTAAGAACTCACTCCAAATCTTCATAAGCCTTGTGTTAAGGAGGTTTGATGCCTGATGACAGATTATAACCTTGTAAGGATGTACATCATCTTCATAGCACTGGTCATATTTTTCATACTTTCATTCAAAAGCCTGAAACAGCAGTTCAAGGGTGTGAACAAATCTGCCTGGGTGCTGCTCCTCATAATCTTCGTGCTTGCGCTTGTTCTCAGGCTTTCGGTGCCTCATTATTACAAGCTGTACATGGACGAGCCAAGGTATGTTGAGGTTGCCAAGAACATTGTGCTGCATGACCAGGCGCAGATTATGAAGTATTACGGGGAATCAACATTCAAGTTCTTTGAGCCGTTCCATCCCATTGCCTGGCCATTCCTGATGTCAGTTGCCTTCAGGGTCTTTGGCATAAATGGCTTTGTTGCAGGTTATCTCAACACCATTATCAGCAGCCTGGCTGTGCTTATGGTATTCCTCTTTAGTTATCTACTGTTCAAGCGTGAGGATGTTGGGTTATGGGGTGGCTTGCTCCTTGCCTTAAATCCATTGCATGTGCACTGGTCCACAAGCGCAGGTGTTAATGCACCCTCGCTGTTTTTCATGCTCCTTTCACTTACAGCATTTATCATATACTGTAGAAATAGGGATATAAAATTGCACCTGCTCGCAACATTCAGCTTTCTTTTCTCTGTGTTAATGAGGTTGGAATATGTAATGGTATTTGTTCTGGTTGCATCAATCTACATGCTACACTGGAAGACCATAAAAAAAGAGGTAAGGAAACTAAGGTTCTGGTTGCCCTGGCTTGGCATTTTGCTGTTCTACAGGAATTATTACACAACCCTAATGCTTTTCATCAACAAGCTTAGGATAAATGGGGTAGCCCTGGTATTTGCAAGCAGTTCAGGCAGCTTTGGGCTGTCAAAGATTGTGTCTAACATTGGTTTGTTGTTTCAACACATCCTGAAAACCTACTCCCTAATGCTATTGGTGTTCATGTTAATCGGAATCTATGCAATATTCAGAAAGAGAAAATCAGTCTTGCTGATGTTGCTTATATGGTTTGTTGTTTTCTCCGGCTTTTACATGAGCTATGTACAGTTCCAAGAAAGGCACCTATTATTCCCAATGTTGGCGTTCCAGTTAGTTATTGCCTTTGGCATATCTTATGTGCTCAAGCTCAAGCAGGTAAAAAGATATAGGCAGCTTCTTGTAGCGGTGCTGGTAATCTTGATTGTAATCTTTATGGTGCCCAGGCTTTTGCTAATCTATAACATCACTGACTCCAATCTGCTCCAGACACAGGTTCCTGAGATTACAGAAGCAGCAGCACAGGATTGTTATATTGTGGCAAGCAGGCCAGCGCTGGTAAGCAGCTCAGCAGACCTGAAAGTTATCCCGCTTGATTATTTCCTTGCAAATGATTTGGTGTTTTCCGGGCTGGCTGGTGAGTGTGTGCTGTTGTACAATGGCTCATACCTTTCCTCAGAAGACTTCCATGCAGTAAATGAGAAGTATGTTCTTGAAACATTCATTGACTTTAGAAGAGGAAACACTGTCTTTAGCCTTTACAATATCTCAGCTAAAGGTTGAGAACCGCTTTCTTATCTGTAATCTTTTCACCAGGCATAGGCCTAAGCTCATCTACACCATAATGTTCTTCATAGTCATCCCACACTCCTTCGCATACAGGGTCAAACTTGCACTGCTTGCAGTTTTCATGCTTCCTCTTCATCTCGCCCCGCCTTGTTTTCACAAAGTCAAGGTCTTGGTAGTCCACCCCCCTGAGCTGCATCCTTTCTGTTCGTATAAGCTCAGAGCTGAAGCGCTCCCTGTCCTTCATGTAGCAGTATGGCACAGACTCTATATTCATTGTCATTCCAAGCTCTATTGTCTTGTCAATCATGTCATATATGTGCTGCTCAGCCTCGCTGTACTTTGGAACAACATCATAGAAATACTTGCTCGCATTTCCCTGGCCATGCGGAAAAGCCACATTGAGATTTTTTACTCCATATTTGTGCAGAAGGATTATAGTATCAACAAGATGGGCAAGGTTAATCTTTGATATCACAATCTTTCCATTCACCCTGCAGTTGCCTGTAGCAAGCAGCCTCTTGATGCCAGCCATGGTTTGTTTAAATGAACCCTTTACTCTCGTTATCTTGTCATGCACCTCTGCATTTGGGCCGTGTATTGCAATAGAATAGCTGATGAAAGCAATCTTTGAAACCCTTTCAGTGAATTCCTTATAATAAAACATCCTGCCATTTGTCTGCATTTGAATCTCAAAACCAAGCTGCTTTGCATATTCAATAATGTCAAACACATCGCCCCTTATAGTTATCTCGCCACCAGTAAGGACAATCACCTTTACACCATCCTGCTTTGCCTGGTTAAGGTCAATCTTTATCTCTTCGAAGGTGCGGTCAATGCGGATGCCCTGCTGCTCCATTCTTCTTCTGTTGCCTGCTATAACACAATGTATACAATCATTGTTGCATCCCCAGCCAACCTTTATGTCAGCATACGGTATCTGGTCAAGCTCTACCATTTTTATTTTATCGCCTTTATGTATATGGTTGTTTTATCAGGAGACTTTTTGCTCACCTGCTTGAGAACCTTGCTGAAACCTGCTGTTCTGAGCGCCCTTTCAATGCGGTTGAACCAGAATCCATTAAGGTAATTTGCACGAGAGCCATACACAGTGTCAATCACAGCTTTTGAATCTTTAATATCTCCCTTGTTAAACCTGATTATAGTGTCAATTATGTCAGGCACCATGATGTGCAGCATCCCCCCTTTCTTTAGCACCCTACACCAGTTGCCAAGCGCCTTCTGGTACAGGTTTCTCTCTATGGTGTTAAGTGTATTGTTAGCTAGTATTGTGTCAACAGAACCTATCTTGAAAAATCCAAGTGTTTTTATATCTCCAACTATCTGCGGCGAGTCAAAGAAATCAGAACCAACCCTGATTGCTTTCTGCTTTAGCTTGTTTCCCAGCTCAATAGACTCAGAACTCACATCAATGAATATCTTATTCTTATCAATAGCAATATTCTGGAAAACACTGTTCTCTTCTTCCTTAGGTTTATCCTTCGAAAAAAAATTATTAATTACCTCTCTCATGCTAACCTCTACCAAGGTTCAGCCACTCTGGGGGAATCTGCGTGATTTTTTCCCCAGCAACAGGCGTGAACTCGTCAAAACCCCTTCTTTCAGGGTACTCAATCCAGGGACCTTCGCATATCATATCATACCTGCAGTTCGCACATTTAGGACCCTTTTTCTTGGCAATGTTCTTTCTTGTATGCTCATAGCTTAGATTAATGCCAACCATGTCTCTCAGCTGGCTTGCAACCATCCTCAGCTCTGCTGCCCTCTTCTCCTCTCCAACCAGGAAGCAGAGCGGCACAGCCTCAAAATCAACCCACATCCCGAGCCTCTTAGATGTTTCAATTGCCTTGTCAATGTTTGGCTTCAGCTCACTATATGTCGGGATAACCTCCTCAAAGTAAAGCAGGGCATTTCCCTGGCCGTGTGGGAATGCAATATTAACACTTCTAGAACCAAATTTGTGGAACAGCTCCAGAATCTCAGCCAGGTACTCTTGATTATACCTTGAGATGACTATCTTGCCGCTGACTAGCTGGTTATACTTTTTCAGGTTCTTTATTCCATTTATTGTCTGATCAAATGCTCCCTTTGCTTTTGAAACCTTATCATGAATCTCTGGGTTAGGGCCATTCAATGCCACAGTATATGCAGCAGGGCATGCATCTACAATCTTCTTTGTGAATTCTTCATAAGAGAACATCCTACCATTTGTCTGGATGCCAACCATCATGCCAAGCTGCCTGGCATGCCTGAGTATTTCAAATATATCCTTCCTGATAGATATCTCTCCTCCAGTCAGCACAATCTTTGATATACCGTGGTTTTTAGCCTGCTCCATCTGCTCTAAAACTTCTTGCGTGGAGCGGTCTATATTCTTTCCCTCACTCTTTAGCTGGCGCCGCTTGTCAGCTATCACGCAATGGATACAGTTATTATTACACGAAAATCCGGTTTTTATATCTGCGTATTTATCTCCTTCAGCCATTTTAACCTGTCATCTATTTCCCATTTGTCTTCCTTAATCCTGCCCAGCCAAGCAGAATATCCCTGTCTTCCTTGGAATAAAGAATCTTTTTGAATATGTACTCGATCATGCCCTTTCTTATTTTGCATTCATGGTCAACTGCAAGTTTTGGCACGACACTGCCCTGCGCCCCGTATGTTGCAACCATACATGTTCCGCAGTACGGATGCCAGGGGCATGCATCACACATTGAGGCAAAGCCAGATGTCAGGCTGACAATGTCCTTTGCCTTAATCATGATATCTTTATAAGAATGGGTATTGACATTTCCCATCTTGAATATATCAAATGACCTTGACTCATCACAGGTGTAGATATCACCATTATAATCATATGAAATCTGCCCAATCAGCGCTCCGCAGGGCGACCCAAAGCATGTAAATCCTCTTGTCCTATTTGTCAGGAGTCTCCAGAGTATCACCTGAATTTTGCTGTCAAGGAATTTCTTACCTTTCTTGTTAAGCTCAAGCTCATAATCAAATACCTTTTTCCAGAATTCAAGGAACTCCTCTGAAGAGTACCCAATTTGTTCCCAGAGCTGTTTTGCAAAACCAGCAAAGTTCAGGTTCCTTGACATTATGTTTGAGAAGCCATTCTTCAGGTATTCATCAATAATCTCCCTTGGGTAATTGAGCGATTCTTTTGTTATTGTTGGCAGTGCAGAGAAATTAAAGTCCTTCTTCAGCTCTTTGAACTTTTTTATAACCTCATCATATGAACTCTTGTGCCCAAAATATTTTCTCTGCTTGTCATGAAGCTTTTTCGGCCCGTCAAGGGATGAGCAAAACCTGATATTGTTCTTTTTCATGTAATCCTTTATCTCATCTGTGAATCCAACTGCGTTTGTGACAATTATGTACATGAGTTTCTTATTATAGCGCTTGTTAAGTTCTTGTGAGTATTCATATATGTATTTTATAACCGGGAAATTGAGGAGCGGTTCACCACCCTGGAACTCAATTGTAATATCTCTGGCAGGTGACTCAAAGAGGAACTCAACTACCTTCTTGGCATCCTCCTTACTCATGTCATACCCTTCTGCCTCTAGCGGCTTTGACTTTGCATGACAGTATACGCATGTGTGGTTGCATCTTAGGGTTACTGTGATAATGTGCAGACCTGCACCTCTAGATACATGGGCAAACTTGTTCCTGAGCTGCCGCGTGATTGACTCAATATTGTTCAGCGTTATTATAACTCCTTTTTCTTCCAAAAGCTTGTACAGCTGAGGATCTTCCCTTATCTTATTGTATCTTAGAAGGTCAAACTCTTCTTTGTTCAGGCACACCCACCCCCCGTGGTCTGTGGTGACAACTATATGTTCTTTATCAAATTTGTGGGTCAGGTACCTATTTACCTCAAACTCTTCTACTTTAACCGGTCCTTTATCTTCATAAAAACTAAAAGCCACTTTTACCTCTTTACTGGTTTTGGTTTTGCATAATTCCCAGGAGGCAATCAAAAAATTCATAGCCTATATTTGACAATTTGTCTATGTTCTTTGGTATTATGACAACCTTAGTGCTGTGATCTTCAACAGCAACATCACCAAAAGCCTTGAACTCTTCTGCTGCCCTGGAAACTATCTGTGGTGGATAGATTATTGTGTTAATCTTGATAACACATCTGTTGTCTTCAACCTTGACATTTTTCATGGTGCTCTACCCTTGAGGTTCACACCCTCAGTCATCCCTTCTGGTGTTGTCCTTCATGATTCCCTTTGGATCTGCCACCCGGTCTTCTTCAGGAACCTGCACCTTTCTTATGCCCATTGGGTCAGGGACATTATCTGTCGGTCTTGGTCCTGGACCTCCTGGTCCCGGGCCACTTGGCTGAGGGAATCTCTGTGGCATTGGTTGTGGCGGGCCTGGCCCTCTCCTTGGCGGCTCTGGTCCTTTCCTTGGCGGCTCTGGTCCCCTTACATTGCCCCTAAGCGCGCTCTCCATGAGAGCTTCCCTAATTCTCTTGGTCCTTGTTGCCTGTATTGTATAGATTGAGTAGTTTATTAGCTCATCATTAAAGTTATAACCTATCTCTTTCAAATTCTTTTCACTAATCTCCCCATCAGCTTTTGGTCTTAGTTCAACCAGCACCTCGCTGTTTGGGTCACCATCAATAATAACATGGACCTTGTCCAGCATTGCATATGCTGCAGAGTAAATCACGCTCACTGGATAAAATTTAGGATTCACAGATATAACTAAAAAATTTTTATGGATTTCAATATTATCCAAAATACTTTCTTTCTCACCCATATTAAACCCCCCAGTATATTATGTTCGATTTAGACGATAACCCCCATATTTATAAATCTTTGGTTTTAATTCATAGTTGGCCAAACTTGCTGTTAGCACGCTACTTTTTCTTCTATATTTTCATCACCTATCTTTAACGAAACTACCTTTAAATCAAAAACTTTAAATATGAGGTGCCTACTTATATGGTTTAGAATAAGTGATAGAGATAATTGGGCGAGTATATTTGTCTAATTAAGGGAAGTGTGGCGCAATAAATGAGTATTAAAAAGAGGTTTGTTTTATTAAGTAGACTTATGTATTTTTCTATCTCAAATAATCATTATCATAGTTTTTATTCCATTAACCTGTTACGTTCTTTGCGCCACACTTCTGTCTCTGCACATCAGCAGAGGCAGAAGTTTTTAATTTCCCGTTCTTTGCGCCACACTTCTGTCTCTGCACATCAGCAGGGGCAGAAGTTTTTTCCTTCCTATTCATTGCGCCACACTTCTGTCTCTGCACATCAGCAGGGGCAGAAGTTTTTATTTTCAGGCGCTTTAAAATATTTGTTTGAATCAAGCTGATAAAAAAGAAGGTGTTGACAGATTAACAAAAAAGAGGCAGAGAGTAATAAGGCTTTTACAGATATCAGGAGGCCTACCCTTCTCTCACACATAAAGAAAGCAATCACTTCTTTCGTTAAGGAAGAGGAAGCCTCAATTAACAAGCATGCTCTGCTTAGCGTTGGTAGTTTTATGGCTGCAGGTGTCATTGCATCACGGGTTGTTGAGGCATCTCAGGTTGTTGTCACGCACGACCATAGTGATATAGGTCATAGTAATTGCACATATCCAGACACCCATGACAACTGCCATACACAGAGCCACAGCAACTGCGCTTATCCAGAAACCCATGACAACTGTACATATCCAGACACCCATGACAACTGCCATACTGTGAGTCATAGCAACTGCCATTCTAACTGCTCCTATCCAGAT
Organism: Candidatus Aminicenantota bacterium; assembly: GCA_017610325.1. GTDB lineage: Archaea > Nanobdellota > Nanobdellia > Woesearchaeales > JAFCCF01 > JAFCCF01. Next base: position 14,556 of record JAFCCF010000004.1, read on the forward strand.
TATCACAACAACTGTTCATACCCTGAATCAACTTCACCTGACACACACGACAACTGCCATACTGAGAGCCATAGCAACTGCCACTCTAACTGTACTTATCCTGACACGCACGACAACTGCCACTCTAACTGTACTTATCCAGAATCCACTGCTCCAGAGACGCATGACAACTGCCATACTGTGAGCCATAGCAATTGCCACTCTAACTGTTCTTATCCAGATTCCCACAACAACTGCTCATACCCAGAATCAACTTCTCCTGACACGCATGACAACTGCCACACGCAGAGCCATAGCAACTGCCATTCTAACTGTGGTTATCCAGAATCCACTTCACCTGACACGCACGACAACTGTTCGTATCCAGAATCCACTGCTCCAGAGACGCATGACAACTGCCATACTGAGAGCCACAGCAACTGCCATTCTAACTGCTCCTATCCAGAATCGCACGACAACTGCCATTCTAACTGTACTTATCCAGAATCCACTTCACCTGACACGCACGACAACTGCCATACTGTGAGCCATAGCAACTGCCACTCTAATTGTAGTTATCCTGAGTCACACTCAAACTGCCACTCTAACTGCTCATACCCAGAATCCACTTCACCTGACACGCACGACAACTGCCACACGCAGAGCCACAGCAACTGCCACTCTAATTGTGGTTATCCAGAATCCACTTCACCTAATACGCACGACAACTGCTCATACCCAGAATCCACTTCACCTAACACGCACGATAACTGCCACACTGTGAGCCACAACAACTGCCACTCTAATTGTGGTTATCCAGATTCCCACAACAACTGCTCATACCCTGAATCAACTGCTCCAGAGACGCACGACAACTGCCATACTGTGAGCCACAGCAACTGCCACTCTAATTGTGGTTATCCAGATTACCACAACAACTGCAGTTATCCGCAGTCCCACGACAACTGCCATACCTCAGGTCACAACAACTGCAGTTATCCGCAGTCCCACGACAACTGCCATACCGCAGGCCACAATAACTGTGGTTATCCAGAATCGCACAGCAACTGCCACAGTAACTGTTCCTATCCAGAATCCACTGCCCCAGGTTACCATAACAACTGCCACTCAAACTGCTCTTATCCAAATTCCGTTAATCCAAACACCCACAACAACTGCCACTCAAACTGCTCTTATCCAAATTCTGGTAATCCAAACACCCACAACAACTGCACCTATGTGAATGCCCACAGCAACTGCCACTCTAACTGTACTTATCCAGCATCCCAATCTCCAGCTGCTCATTCTAACTGCCACAGTAACTGTTCCTATCCAGAGTCCACTGCTCCAAACACCCACACTAACTGCCACTCTAATTGTGGTTATCCAGACTCCACTGCCCCAAATTACCACAACAACTGTAGCTATCCGCAGTCCCATGATAACTGCCATACCTCAGGCCACAATAATTGTAGTTATCCAGAATCGCACGACAACTGCCATACCTCAAGCCACAATAACTGCTCCTATCCGCAGTCCCACGACAACTGCGCATACCCTGAATCCACTTCCCCAAACACCCATGACAACTGCCATACTGAGAGCCATAGCAACTGCCACTCTAACTGTACTTATCCTGACACGCACGACAACTGCCACTCTAACTGTACTTATCCAGAATCCACTTCACCTGATACGCACGATAACTGCCACACTGAGAGCCACAGCAACTGCCACTCTAACTGTACTTATCCAGAATCAACTTCTCCAAATACGCACGACAACTGCTCTTATCCAGAATCCACTTCACCTGACACGCACGATAACTGCCACACTGAGAGCCACAGCAACTGCCATTCTAATTGTGGTTATCCAGAATCCACTTCACCTGACACGCACGATAACTGCTCTTATCCAGAATCCACTTCTCCAGAGACGCACGACAACTGCCATACTGAGAGCCACAGCAACTGCCACTCTAACTGCTCCTATCCAGAATCGCACGACAACTGCCATTCTAACTGTACTTACCCAGAATCCACTGCTCCAGAGACGCATGATAACTGCCATACTGAGAGCCACAGCAACTGCCATTCTAACTGCTCCTATCCAGAATCACACGACAACTGCTCATACCCGGACTCAACTTCACCTGACACGCACGATAACTGCCACACTGAGAGCCACAGCAACTGCCATTCTAACTGTACTTACCCAGAATCCACTGCTCCAGAATCGCACGATAACTGTACATACCCTGACTCAACTTCACCTGACACACACGACAACTGCCATACTGAGAGCCACAGCAACTGCCACTCTAACTGTTCCTATCCAGAATCACACGACAACTGCTCATACCCTGAATCAACTGCTCCAGAGACGCACGACAACTGCCATACTGTGAGCCACAGCAACTGCTCCTATCCTGAGTCGCACTCAAACTGCGAATCTCCTGATACTCACGATAATTGTCACACCCAGAGCCACAGCAACTGTACATATCCTCAGGAAGACCCATCGCACACATCATCCATTGATGTTACAAACACGGAGTAGATTGTTCTAGCAAAATGAACATAATCACTATATTATCTCTCTTAAGGCCCTACATATTGTTTGCAATAATCATTGCTCTTGGAATTATAGCTTCATACACTGATGTTAAAAAAAGGAGGATTGAGAACAGGTTTGTGATTCCTGCCTTTATAATTGGGCTGCTTATCAACCTAACTTACTGGGGCATGGATTTTCTGGGGCACTACCTCTTTGGCGTTCTCTTTGCGCTGTTTGTGACTTTTGTGTTGTGGTATGTAGGGTTCTGGAATGCAGGGGATGGCAAGCTTTTTCTTGCATTTACCAGCCTGATTCCAGCAGCGTTGTTGTATGGCGGTGTTGCGCAGCTTCACTCATACTGGATAATCTTCTACACATTTGTACCTGTGTTCTTTGTTCTTCTGGTGCTACTGATAATTCATACCAGGTGGAAAGACATAAAATATGTATTAAAGGAGTTTATCAAGCCACAGGCAATATTCCTTGTGATGCTGGCTTTCTTTGCATTTCAGTGGATTATCCATATCTTCAACGATGCAACCGGCATTACCCTTAACTTCTTTATCAGCGTGCTAATCCTGTTCTTTTTCTTTGAGGCTATGGAAAAGATATTACCGTTCAGGATAATGTCAATATTTGTTATTGTTGCAATCTCCAGGTTTATCATTGACTTCCGCACCATTTTCACATTTGATTTTGTTATAGTCTTTTTTCTTCAATTCTCTGTTTTCATAATAATGGTATATTTCATACTCCATCTTGCCTATGTGAAATATGGTAAGCATGCTAAGATCCAAGACCTTAAGCCAGGCATGTTACTGTCTGAAATCATCTACAAGAAGGGAAAGGTTTACGCAACCAGGCCAAATGTGCAGATAAGCCTCTTCATGTTCCTCAGGACAAAGGTGAAAGAAAAGCCGCTTATTGAGATTACTTCCAATGGTTTGACTAGGGAAGATATTGAACTGCTAAAAAGATTGCACAGGGAAAAAAAGCTGGAGGTTGGCTCTTTGCTTGTTCAGATGAGGATACCATTTGCACCTTTCCTGTTCCTTGGCGTAGTGTTATATATACTTACAGAACTTCTTCATGTTTTTTAGAAAAGCTTTTATACGCTCACCTCAATCGCCATAATAGAGGGGTTTTTGTTTATGCTCAAAAATGTCGCAAGACGTTTTTGAGTCAGGTTTAAAACTCCGCCCTTTAGGGCGACATTTTTGGCATGTTAGAAATCCTCAGTAAGAAAAGTAACTAGGGATTTCTACCAGAATTGTTTAGGTTGTATAGAATGCAGGCTTCAGACTTTCCAGAAAGAATTCAGATACAGACACACTCATACTGTAATGCTCGCTGCATCATGTGTGCGTATCCCGATACTGTTGGCACCTTCAAAGGCGGGTTTATGGATGAGGACCTGTTCGTGAAGATAATAAATGAGTGCTCCAAGCACCAGCTTGAGAAAATAGAGCTTTTCCTGATGAACGAACCGTTGATGGACAAGAGAATTGCTGACCGGATAAGATACGCAAAGAAAAAGAACCCAAATACAATCATAAGTCTGTCAACCAATGCCAGCCTTCTGGATGCTGGGCTGGCAGACAAGCTCATCTATTCCGGCCTTGATTGGATTACCCTGAGTGTTCATGGTGTAAGCAAGGAAGTATATGAAAAGATAATGGTTGGTCTGGACCATGATAAGGTGTTCACCAACATAAACACATTCTTGTCAAAGCTTAAAAAGAGCGGTAAACAGATTATAGTTAATCTAGTCTGCAAAGAAGCCCTGTTGTCTGAGAGTGAACAGGAACTTACAAAGAAATACTGGGGGGAGCGCGGGCAGAAGATTCATATGGGTCTAGTAAACAACAGGGCCGGCAATGTTGAAGGGTATGATGAGCTTGTACCACAATCCTTTGACGTGTTTCCACACTGTACAAGGCCCTTTTGGTTTGCAGGAATCCTATTCAACGGCGATGTTGTGATGTGTTGTATGGATTACAAGAGAGAGGTTATATTGGGAAATGTAAAAAATAGCTTAATCCAGGATATTTGGAAAGGCGACAAGTATACAAAACTTAGAGATGCTTTTACCAAAAAAGATAAAGAAGGTCTTTTGCTATGCAAAAAGTGTGTGATGAATAAGGTCCCAGATAAAGAACATCTTTGTAAGATTTAGAAAACTTTTAAATAGCTAGGCCACAATAGGAACTTTTGGGGGTTTTATATGGTTAATTTAATGCTGACCTATCATTGTAATATGAATTGCGATTTTTGTTTTGCTAAAGGTCAGAATAAACTATTCCCCCAGGAGATGAGCATTGAGAACCTTAATAAGGTTCTTAACTGGTTTGAGAAGGGTGAGGCTGGCAGGCAGCTACCACAGCAAAGGAGGAAGAAAATCTCCCTGCTTGGGGGAGAACCCACGCTTCACTCAAAATTCCTGGAGATTATTGACCTGCTCAGGCAGAGGGGCTTTAAGACCACAATATTCAGCAATGGAATTTTTCCCAGCGAGTACATAAAGCACCTTGACCATAATGTTATCAACGGCTTTGTGATTAATTATAACCCTGAGAAACACTATACCAAAGAAAATTACAAGAGAGTTCATGAAAACCTGCGCCTTCTCTCAGAGCAGAAGTATCCAATTAAGCTGAGCTATAATATTTCCCCTACTAACTATGACCCCGGCTACATATTCAAGGCATGCAAGGAATACAACATTAATGTTTTAAGGTTTTGTATCGCAAGCCCTAATATTGACCAAAGCAACGTGTTTGCAGAATACAAAGATTATAGAAAGCTCATAAAGAAGATGATTGAGTTTGTCAAGGAAGCTAAAAAGAAGAAAATCAAACTGACTTTTGACTGTTGCATGCCCTGGTGCCTGCTTACAAAGGAAGAGCTTCTTATTATAAAAAAATATTCTCAGATTTTCAAAGGCACCTGCGACCCGCCAGCTGACATTAATCCTGACCTTTCAGTATACTACTGTCTGCCGCAGTCATGGGTCAAGGTAAAAAATGTAACTGATTTTGGCTCTGTCGATGATATGCTAAAATATTTTAAAGAGCATACAAACAAGATAAGGTGGGAATATGATACCTTTATCGAATGTAAGGACTGTATCTACAAGAAGAGAAAGATGTGCCAGGGTGGCTGCCTGGCTATGAAAGAGAAATTTGGTTATACTGCAACAGGAAAAAGGCTGAGCAATAAAGATTTCTTTAAGGAGGACAGCTTACAGCAGCAAAAGGCAGACACCAAAGAGGAGATTACAGCCCTTAAGAAGATTGGTATCAGGATATGGGGCGGCATTGGAGACGGCATGATGTTCTCGCCAACACTACGGAAGATAAAGCAACTAAATCCCAGTATGAAAATTTACTGTGTCGGCGGCAAGAATCATAGAGAGATATTCGAAAACAGCCCTTACATTGATAAGTTTACTATATCACCTGATAATTCTGCGTTTGAAGGTGATTTTGACAAGGCATACAGCACAAACTATAGGATTCTTGAGCCAAGCTTGAATTTCAAGAAACATGGTATAGATATAATCGCAGAGGAACTTTTTGGGATTAAGCTTGATGAGGATGAGAAAAGGATTGATGTCTTTCTTGAGAAAGAGGATGAGCAATTTGCCAAGAGGGTGATTTCAAAACATAAAAATCCTGTTATACTGGCAATATCATCCCAGACAAGCACCAACCAAGAGTGGGATATCCAGAAATGGAAAGAGCTTGTGAGCAGGTTTGATGACTACACATTCATCCAGCTTGGTGTGCAAGGGGAGCCTCATGTAATGGGTAGTATTAATATGCTTGGCAAGACAACAGTAAGGCAGGCGGTTGCGCTTGTGAAGTACGCAAAGCTCTTTGTTGGTGTTGATAGCTTCCTGAACCATGCAACAAATGCAACAGCAACACCAGGTGTGGTGCTGTTCGGTAACTCAACACCTGTTATATGGGGTTATAAATCAAATACTAATATATATCGAGGCTTTAGTTGTCAGCCATGCGTTGACAAGGAGGGTGGCCTTGAGCCCTGCAGCCATAAAAAGTGTTTGAATGACATCAACGTGGATGAGGTTTACTATGCGGTCAGGGCCAAATTAAGAGAACCTGTTGCTAAAATGTTAGCAGCGGGCGAGATGCAAAAATGAGTCTGGTTGCAGTTATTCCTGCGTACAATGAGGAATCCAAGATAGCAAGCACAGTCAGCAAGACAAAGCATTATGTTGATGAGGTAGTTGTAGTTGATGACGGCTCGTCAGACAACACTGTAGGAATTGCCAGGAACAGTGGTGCCAGGGTCATATCACACAAGGCTAACAAAGGTGCTGGGGCAGCTATAAGAACTGGCTTAAAATACGCTGTTAAGAATGGCTATTCAGTTGCTGTAGTGCTTGGCGGCGATGACCAGGATAATCCTTCTGAGATTCCGCTTCTCCTTAAGGCAATTGAAGATGGCAGTGACTTTGTCCAGGGTTCAAGATACAAAAAGGGAATAAGGAACCAGCCCCTGTTCAGGATAATCAGCACAAAGCTTTTCTCTGCTTTCTTTAGCTTTGTTGTTGGCCATAAGGTGACTGATGCTTCAAACGGCTTCAGGGCTTTCAGGACGCATATCCTGGAAAAAATTGACCTGTCACCAAAATGGCTGGACAAGTATGAGCTTGAACCATATTTACAGATTCAGGCCCTGAAAAAAGGTTACAGGTACAAAGAAGTTCCTGTCTCAAAATACTTCAACAAGGAAAAGGGCTATACAAAGATGACACCAATAATCAGCTGGTATAGGATATGCAGGCCAATGTTCAGGGAATTATTCCAAAAACCTTAGAAAATGAATGCTGAGAATTTCTCAAACATACTAGAACAGCCAGATGAGCTGGTTACTGTGAACACTGGCAAGGTTTTGTTCTCAAACCAGATATTTGAGATTAGACTGGATTACAGGCTGAGACCGCCTTGGATGGTGCTTGACAACAGTAAAAGGTTTATTTATATCTCAAAATTATTCCAGCCTGTAAAAGGGGATGTGCTTGCATGGCTCTGCAAAGATGGCAGGAAATATCCTGCAGTTGTCAGGCAATCTGGTAAGATAATATTTAATTTTGACATTGAGCAGACCATCACCAGAATCCTCCGCGAGCAGTATTTAGCCAAGAAAAGGCCCCTGATGTCAAGATTGCCCTTCCACCACCACAGGTTTCCAGCTTCTGTCAGGGTTTGGGTCCTCAAGACCTTGAATAAATTAAAGCAGGGCAAGGTAGTTTTCCCGTCCTGGCCAGCTGACAACTCAGTTGACCTTCTGCGCTTTATGTTCATGCAGGCATTCCAGCTTGTTAGCAAAGAACAACTTAAAAAGACGAAAAAATGGCCCCTGGATGTCAAGAGCATTGTGTGCCTGAGCCATGATGTTGATACAATTGATGCGGCGAGAAACATTGAGAAGGTGGCATTTATTGAAGAGGAGTTCAATCTTAAGTCAACCTGGTTCATCACTGGCAACAAGCTGAGCCAGAGCAAGAAAACTCTTAACTATCTGCATGACAACGGCAATGAGATTGCCCTGCATGGGCATAACCATGACTTTAAGCTTCCGTTCCTTAAAATAGAAGAGATTGAACAAAGACTGAAAATATATAGGGTGTATATGGAAGATTATAACATGACTGGGTTCAGGTCACCTGGAATGCTGAGGACAACAGAGCTCCTGAAGGTGCTTGCTACTTATTTCAGGTATGACTCAACTTTTGTGGATACAGAGAGGTATTCATTCACAACACCTGGCGAGGGATGCTGCACAGTATTTCCGTTTAATGTTGGCCCGCTACTTGAGATTCCAGTTACACTTCCAATGGACATTTCTCTCGCAGTTGCTGGATTGTCAGAACAGCAGATGCTTGAGTTGTGGCTTAGGAAGATAAGGCTTATCAAGCAAATTGGAGGGGTTGCTGTGCTCAACACGCACACTGACTCGCACCTGAGTGCACAGCCAAGCATGCTGAAAATATACCAGAAGCTTCTGGATACTATATCCCAAGATAAGAGTTTAAAGGTTGCCACTCTTAACAAGGTTGCAGGCTATTGGAAGAGGAGAGATGAAGATTAGGCTGAATTCATGGAAGGTTGCATTGCCTGTTTTTATATTAGTTGCTGTAATCTTTTTTTCCCCTTTCCTAAAAAACATTCAGAATCAGGGGAGTCACTATGACTGGGATCTTTATTCCTTCTATGAGGGTGCACCAAGAAAGACTATTTTGGAATACCATCAGTTCCCGCTATGGAATCCATATTATTGCGGCGGTAATGTTCTATTGGCAACACCCGAAACAAGGTTTTTATCACCTGCATTTCTGCTGGTACTGTTTTTTGGTGCTGTTGCTGGTCTTAAACTTGAGATTGTATTGCACGTAATTATTGGAATGTTTGGCATGTGGCTGCTTGCAAGGCATTTTAAGCTTGGAAAGATATCTTCATATCTCCCCCCGTTTATCTTCATGCTCAACTCAGCATTTATACTGCATATTAGCGCTGCGCACATAGAATGGACCTCCATTGCATTTGCACCATTTGTTTTTCTTTTTTATCTGAAGGCAATAGATTCAGACAAAAGCCCTTTTAAACTTCTAAAGGGTATTAATTTGAAATATGTTCTTGCTGCTGGCATTTTTCTTGCGCTCATGATACTTAGCGGAGCTACATACCCTCTTCCGTTTACTGCACTTTTCTTGGGCATCTACACAATCCTTAAAACACTAAAACTAAAATCATCAAAGCCTGTAATTGTGCTGTGCTTATTGCTTATGACAGCTGTGATGCTTGGAGCAGTCAAGGTATTGCCAACTGCCGGGCTTTTGTATGAGAATCCGCGCTCTGATTCACCCAAAGTCTATTACAGGCCCAGTCTTCTGCTTGAGGGTTTGCTGAGCAAGGATCAGGCACTTGAGTCAAAACATTTTACGCAGCAGGATTTTGCAACAGCAGGGAACCTTGGCCAGGATACCCTGCCATGGTGGGAGTATGGTATGTACATTGGTCTGGTGCCCCTGCTACTGATTGCGCTCAGCTTATTCTTTGATTTCAAGGAGAAAAAGAATCTTTTGCTGATTACACTTATTTTTATTCTTCTTGTGCTCGGAGAAAGCTTTGTGCTGTGGAAAATTCTCAGCAAGTTTCCCATCTACTCATCGCTTAGAAACCCAGTGAGATTCTCGGTTTTTCTTATGATGCTATTTGGTTTGCTTGCAGGAGCATCATTATCAAAGCTTGAGAAAATGGGGAAATTGGCAAAGCTTGTTGTAGTTATTGTTATCGTGTATGTGCTGTTTAATCTATATGTTGTGAATCACCTGATAGCAGAAGACTTATTCGAACGCGAACCAGTACAGATAGACCCACAACCAGAGTTCTACCATGTTATGCCGCAAGGTAGCAGGCACTTCACTGACCAGTATTCTAATATGGTGAATAACATGGGAACATTACGCTGCTATGAGGCTATTCCTATTGCTACGATTAAAAACAGAGACCTTTGGGGTTATGTTCATACAGGAGCAGCAATTCCTAAAGGGGCTCCAGGATATATGGGTGAAGTGTTCCTTGCCAGCGCACAGGGCACAGTAGAAATTGAAAAATTTTCTCCAAACAAAGTCATTGCAGGTGTAAATGCAACAGGAGATGACTTCCTGGTGCTTAACCAAAATTATCACTATGGCTGGAAAAGTTCAGCTGGCAAGGTTGAGCAATATGAGGGTCTTGTGTCTGTTGCAGTTAGTCAAGGAACAGAAAAGGTTAAATTCTATTACCTACCCAGCTTGTTTGTTGCGGGGATGATAATTACAATACTTAGTATAATTGGGTTTGTGTATATTTGGAGGAAATCATGAACATTGCATTAATATATCCGAGGCTAAAATATCCGTCAGGCGACCCTCCACTTGGTCTTGCCTCTCTTGCATCTTCTGTTCTAACTAATCTCAAAAATGTTGAAGTGAATCTGATTGACCTTACATTTCACGCAAGCCTTGATTATCTGAAAGATATTTTCAGGAAACATAAATATGATTTGGTCTGCCTGACAGCAGCCACAATCTTTATGCCAGATGTGCTCAAGATAGCTAAGCTGTGCAAAAAGTTGCAGCCTGGCTGTAAGATTATTATTGGCGGGCCCCATCCCTCATCTGACCCAGAGGATGCAATAGGGCATAGGGAAATTGATGGAATTGTGATAGGTGAGGCTGAAGAAACCTGTGTTGAGATTGTAAAGGCATTTCTGGACAATGGGGAACTGTCAACTGCCAGGGGATTCTGGTTCAAGAAAGGAAAAAAGATTATCAGGAGTGAAAGAAGAGAGCCAATCAAAGACCTTGACAAGGTGCCTTTTCCAGCATGGCACCTGCTAGAGATGGAGAAATACTTTAAGTATTGGTTCCAGATGGACTGTGTATCACTTAACCTGAGAGGCACATCAATGGTTGCTTCCAGGGGCTGCCCCTATAAATGCTCATTTTGCCAGCCTACCTTGTGGAACATGTTTGGAAGAAAAATCAGGTACAGGAGCACAGGCAATGTTGTTGATGAGATTGCTGAACTGAAAAAAAGGTATAATGTGAGTGCTGTGTGGTTTGTGGATGACACATTTACAATTGATAAAAGATGGGTCAAGGAATTCTGTGAAAAGCTGATTAACCGCAGGCTTAATATTGTGTGGGGCTGTACAATACGAGCTAATCTTGCTGATAAAGACTTGTTGAGGCTCATGAAAAAATCAGGCTGCAGACTAATTGGAATTGGAATTGAATCTGCAAGCCAGAGAATCCTGGATGAAATATATAATAAGAATATTAAGGTAGCTCAGGTTAAGGAGGCAGTCAGGGTAACGCACTCCTTAGGCATCAAACTCAGGGGGCAGTTCATGATAGGTGCTCCAACCGAGACCCTGGAAGAGATTAAAAGGACAATAAGGTTTGCCTATAAGCTGGACCTTGATGAGGCAACTTTCTCGATAACATCCCCATTGCCGCACACATTCCTATATGAAATGGCTAAGAAAAAGGGCTGGCTTAATGTTAAGGGCTATTCAAGCTTTGATTATTATGATAATTATGCATTTAAGCCAACAGCTGGCCTGGACACTAAAGCCCTTATCAAGCTGAAGAGAAAGGCGTTCATTAAGTTTTATTCCAGGCCAAGAAGGTTCATTGCCCTGGTCAAGAACTTGCTTAACCCAAGGGCATTCAGGCACAACATGCTCAAGCTTAAGAGGTTTTGATGAAGAAGGGAAAGTGGTATAAGGACTGGCACAATATCCTCCTAGTTGTTCTGATAGTTGCATATTTCATTATCTTCTCATGTTATTCAATCCAGAGATATAATGCATACGGTGCAGGGGCATATGACATGGGTGCGTATATGCAGGTGCTTTGGAATGCAGGACATGGGAATGGATTAGTGAGTAATATTGAGTTCACGCACCACTTTGGTGAGTATTTTGAGCCAATCTTATTTGTATTTGTTCCCCTCTATAAATTATTTGAGGGCCCTTTCCTGCTTTTTATCCTGCAGTCTGGTTTGATTGCATTGGGTGCCATTCCCTTGTACCTGCTGGCTGTTATGAAGCTCAAAAATAAGATTGCTGGCTTGGTGTTTGCAGCTGCATATCTATTGTATCCATCTTTGCAGTATGTAACTTTATTTGACTTTCATCCTGTTGCACTTGCAATTCCATTTCTGTTGTTTATGGTTTATTTTCTTGAGAAAAAGAACTATAAGCTGTACTTTGTGTTCATGCTGCTCTCGCTCAGCTGCAGGGATGATGTTGCACTTGTTGTGCTGTTCTTCTCACTGTACCTTATCTTTGTTAGGAAAATGAGGACGATAGGGGTTGCGACACTTGTTATTAGCATAATATGGTTTGTGATAGCCTTCAGTGTAATCAGGCCAGCATTTGGCGGAACAGTTGTTACACTTGATGACCGCTATGAGACTTTTGGAACAACATTTGGAGAAATTGTATATTCTGCCATAACAAAGCCTGGCTTAACATTCTCAACTATATTTACTGCTGAGAAAATCAGGTATATGCTTAACCTGCTCAGCCCAGCCATGTTTCTGCCGCTGCTGAGCCCTGCTGTTTTGCTTGTGACAGTGCCTTCATTGATGCAGAACCTGCTCTCTTCAAAAGTTCACACATTCTCCTCGCAGTTCCACTATGACAGCCTTATTATTCCTTTCCTGTTTATTGCAGCAGTGTATGGATTGCATAACCTTATGTTATTTCTTTCCAAGAAAAAAGAGCTCAAGAAGAATATTAAGACAATCCTTGCAATTATTCTGGTTGCACTGCTGCTCAAGTCTGTTTTAGCATTCTATGTCAGTTCTCCTATTGGCCCTAATGCCTCTTTAAAGAATAAGTTCATTGTTACTGAGCATCACAGGATTGGTAATGAGATACTTGAAGATATACCTGAAGATGCTTCAATCCTCACAACAACATCTATCATGCCGCATGTTGCCCATCGCAAAGATGCATTTATATTTAACCGCGGTGCTGAAGGCCAATATGTGCTGTTTGACATAACCAAGCCTTTCCCTTACTCTGATGAGCAACTAAAACAGAAGATTATATCATATGTAAGGCAGGATGATTATGGGGTAGTGCTTGTCAGGGATGGGTATGTGATGTTCAGGAAAGGAGTAGCTGATGATGATAATGTGTTGGATAAGCTGAATAAGGGGGGTTTTAGTTGAAGAAAAGAAAAGTATCATGGCACTTTGCTGTGCTTATTTTGCTGATACTTGCATATTTTGCTGTATTTTCATATTTCACAGTCCAGAGATACAATGCCTATGTGCCAGCAGCCTATGACCTTGGTGTATGGACACAGACCTTGTGGAATGCTGCACATGGCAATGGCTTTGTGAATTCAATAGAGTTCCTGCCGCATTTTGGCTTGCATGTTAACCTTATCCTTATTCCATTTGTACCCTTGTACTGGTTGTTTGGAACTCCAGTGTTTCTGCTCATGTTGCAATCAGCAATGCTTGCAATAGGTGCCCTTCCATTATACCTGCTGGCTGTTATGAAACTCAAGAATAAGATTGCTGGCCTGGTGTTTGCAGCTGTTTACCTGCTCTATCCATCACTGCACAATATTAATTTATTTGATTTTCATGCAATTGCACTTGTTATACCTTTTTTATTGTTCATGTTCTATTTTTTTGAAAAAAAGAATTACAGGGCAATGTTTATGTTTGCTGTTCTTGCACTTAGCTGTAAGGAGGATGTTGCTCTGGTGGTGCTATTCTTTGGCCTGTATGTTCTGCTCATCAGGAAACTGAGAAAAATAGGTGTTGCTGTCGCTTGCCTAGCTTTGCTGTGGCTAATTATGTCATTTTTTGTTATTATTCCAAGCTATGGCTCATCTTTTGAGCTGTCCAGCGACAATCGCTATTCTAAGTTTGGCAACACCCTCACAGAGGTAGCAGTTAATGTTATTGCAAAGCCTGGCTTGACTCTCTCTACTTTATTTTCACCTGGCTTCTCATAGCATTGCCTGTTTTTATGCAGAACATGCTGTCAAACCAGCCTGCAATGTACAGCTCTATGTACCACTATGACTGTACTATTATTCCGTTTGTGTTTATTGCTGGTATATTCGGGTTAGGTTATCTGATGTCAAAGCTGTCAGGCAAGAAACTGAAGAGCCGTGTGCTCATGATTATCCTTGTTATTGTACTGCTAAAGTCATCTGCTGCTTTCTATTATGGCAGTGGTCTTGGGCCTAGCAAGTACACGCCAGGCATTTACGCTGTTACTGAGCATAACCAGCTTGCCAATGAGGTGATTAAGGAGATTCCTGAAGATGCGTCTGTGCTCACAACTACTTTTATCATGCCGCATATAGCAAACAGGAAAGATATATTTGTGTTTCCGCAAAAGGTTGAGGCAGATGTTGTGCTGTTTGACCTGAGCATTACACCATATAAACTTACCCCAAAAACATATAAGGAAGAACTGTATAAATACAACAAGAGCAGTGATTACGAGCTGGTGCTTGAGAAGGGAGATTTTATCATGTTCAAAAAGAGGTTATTATCATAATTATGTATGGGCTCTGCTGCTAGCTACAATTTTGTAAATTACTGCTCAATCACACTTAGGCCCCACAGTTGCCAAGCACACCCAGGAAATTTTTCCTTCCCCACATCAGGCGAGGGGAGAGGAAAAATTTGTTGCTTAGCGACCAGCTGTGGAGCTAGTTAAGTAACTGGGCGCTGGCTGTTGTAAGAGGGGAATAAGGAGAGGTAAATTAGATGAAGGTGATACAATTGCAGGAATTAATGGAGATTGTAAATAATTTCAGAGAAGAGAACAAGAAGATTGTGTTTACAAATGGCTGCTTTGACATACTACATGAAGGTCATCTATCTTATCTGCAGCAGGCTCGAAGTATGGGTGATGCACTCATAGTTGGCCTTAACTCAGATGCTTCAGTTAGGCGGTATAAAGGCGAAGGAAGGCCTGTGAACAAGCAGGAGATTCGCGAATCCAACCTTGCTGCGCTTGAATATGTTGATTATGTTATTGTGTTTGAGGAAGACACCCCTATGAAACTTTTGGAGGCAATTAGACCAAATGTGCTTGTCAAGGGCGGAGATTATTCCCTTGATGGTGTTGTTGGCCGTGACTTTGTTGAGTCATATGGTGGTGTTGTTAGGGTAACAGATAAGGTTGAAGGGGTATCAACAACAAAGATTATTGAGTCAAGGAAAAGTGGGAAATAAAAAATCAAAGAACCTGCATTATCTTATTATTCTTCTCTTTGTTATAGGCGCATTTCTTAGGTTGTATAACCTTGGAACTGTGCCTTTGTGGCAGGATGAGGCTGAGACAGCTCTGCACTCATTCAATGTGCTTGAAACTGGCCTGCCAGTTGGATTCTATAAGGTTCCTTTTTATGAGAATGCTTATCTTATAAAAAGCTCTGATGAGATGTATGCGTTTATGCCAACAAATTATCTTCATACAAATCTTGTCACTATGAAGGGCTGGCTTACATATTATATAGGGGCTTTTTTCATGTTATTTGGTAAAAGCAACCTTGCATTGAGGCTTCCATTTGCCCTGCTTGGAATTAGCTCTCTGTTTGTTGTTTATTTTTTTGTGAATAAGTTTTTCAATAAGCGGACAGCTGCCATTGTGTTGTTCCTGCAGGCAGTAAGCCCCACCTTTTTGTACTACGAAAGGCAGATTAGGTATTATTCACTTGAGATTCTGCTTGTGTTTGCCTCAATCTATATTTTTATTAAAGCCTTTGAGCAGCGAAAGCTCTGGATGTTCATTGTTGCAGAAGTGTTGCTTGCCCTACTGTTTCATACCCATATCATTGCCTGCATCTCAGTAATCATCATCTTATTTATCTATGCATTCCTGTTCCACAGGGGGCTGTTTTCCAACAAGAGTCTCTGGACAGGTGACCTGGTCTTCCTTATTTTGACAGTTCCCTGGCTGATTTTTGCAGGTTTTAGTGTAACATCACAACCGCATATCTGGCACATGCCTGGCTGGCTTAGTTCTGGGTTGTATTATCCTATCAGCAGCGCAACCCTGTACACCTCCATATACATACTTGCTGAGCTTGGTTTTCTAGCTCTGTTGGTGAGTGTTTTCTTTGCAAAGTGGATGAAGAAGCAAAAGCTGTATTTTGGAAGTCAAAAGGCAAACCTGTTGTTGCTTGCCTCTGTGATTGTTTTCCTGATTATTCCTACACTACTTGTTCCATATTCCTCATTTAATGAGAGATTGTATCTGCCATTATTTGTTTTCTGGCTCATAATAATTGGTGTATTCTTTGACAAGCTCCTGTCTCTTGTTAAGCATAGGATAGCAAAGCTTGTGCTTATGCTGGTGTTCTTGTTTCTCACCTTTATGCATGTTAGCAGTGTGTTTGGCAGGCAGGGCATTGACTTTGGCAACCAATTGGATTTGATTACAGATGCTGGTGATGACTGGGTAGAACAGGACATTGAGTTTCTCAGGTTGCAGGGTGCATCTGAGGATGCCCTGATTCTGACAACAGATGAGCACTTCACATTCCTCTGGTACTCAGATTATACTGTTCAGACAATCTGGCCAGTGCGCAAATTATTTATTGATAACTATGATGGCGAGTTATGGCTTATTTTAAGGGGACAGCCTGATGGTGTGTGCAACCACTTCCACATGTATCTTCAGTCAGGGGATTTCTGTGAAGATAACAAAAACTATCTGAGTAGAATAAAGGATTGTGAAATGTTTGAGCCTGGTTCTGGCTCTATTATATACAAATGTTAAAATTGGCAATGTTTCTATTATAAAATCCCCTTTTTACTCAAACCTTAAAAGCCTGATAATCTCAGAGGTATTAAAAACAATAACCTTTTCTTGTTTTTTGAATGCTTTATCATTAGACCAAATAGCTAAATCAAGTCTAAGTGCCAAAGCAAAGAAATCAATATCATTTAGGTCACTTGCAATTTTCGAAGCTTTTTTGAGTTCTGTTCTGTATTCACTCTCAGGCACAAATTCAACAATAGTAATAAGTCTTTTTTTGATTTTATTAAACTTATCTTTGTCAATATCTGCCTTAACTCTTATCTGTGAAGCATGTTTTCCTAATTCAGCTAATGCAAATTGAGGTGCAAAAAGCCCAATCTGTAACTCTTCAAATATGCTGTGCGTTGGTGATTGTTGTTTGAAATAACTAAACATTATATTTGTATCTACAATAAGCATCATCTTATATGAGCCCTTCTCTCTTTAGTTCTGCAAATCTTCCTTTTCTACCTTTCTTCTGTAGTTTCACAGCCCACTTAATAAATTCTTTTTCTCCATCAAGTTTCTTTAACATCTCTTCTCTCCAAAATAGTTCTCTTGTTTTTTCTTCAATAGCTTTTCTCACAAAACCTGACCAGTTCATCTCATTAAACTTATCCATCTTTGCCTTGATTTCTTCAGACACAGATAATGTTATACTTACCATTTGCATCACCCTACATAAAAAAACGTAAATACGTTTAAATATTTAAATATTTCGGTTACTTGTTACTACATATATTAGTCTTCTAAAATAGTTATAAAATCCCTGTTTATCGTCTAAAAAACAAAACATTTATATATCATATATGGGTAATATTATTCAATAATGGATAATAAGCATGAAATCATTAATTATCTTGGAAAGAATTTAGGTAGGGGGTATACTATGCACGAGCTTAGTATGCTGGTTCATATTCCCTATGCTAGTTTTTATAGGACAATACAAAAGATAGAAGATGTTCTAAATATTCAGGTAATTGGTAAATCTAAAGTGTTAAAACTTAATGTAGGAAATCCAATTATAAAATCACATCTTATTGTGGCATCAGATGAGGAAAAAAAAGAGTTCCTTGCAAAACAACCAATTATTAAAAAAATTGTAAATGATTTTGACACTAAAGATATTGTTGTTCTTTTCGGAAGCTATGCAAAGGGAAAGCAAACTGAGAAAAGCGATATTGATATTATAATTATAAATAAAGACGGAAAAAAGACTTTATCTTTCTCTAAATATGAATTATTATACAAAAAGAAAATAAATCCTGTCTTCCTAACAAAGTCGGAATTTAAGAAAATGCTTAAAGATAAAGAAGAAAATGTTGGAAAACAAGCTTTGAAGAACCATATCATACTTAACAATCCTGAAAACTTTTGGGGGTGTGTTTTAAATGGAATTTGACAAGAAGACCTATGCAAACTTATTCAGGGATTTCCTTACTGAAAATAGAATAAAAGAATCACAAGAATCATTTAAGGTTAAGCTGTTCCTTCAAAAAGCAGAAAATAGTTTACTTATAGCAAAACATGTCAAAGATATTGTACCTACAAAAGACCAGCCGAAGAAGCTTCATTGGAATTATTGGGCAATCACAGTATCCTACTATTCAATGCTGTATGCTGCTAAAGCTGTAATATTGTCAAAGGGATATGAGGTTAGAGACCATGATGCGGCTCAAATAGCACTAGGCCATCTTTTGGTTCCTGATGAATTAGAAAAAGAAGATTTAGAAATTCTAATTTTTTCTTAGAAACATTCCTTATTGAAGCACTCATCACAAAGCCTAGCGTGCCAGTCTTTATTATGCGCTGATATTTTCTTATTGCATTTCCTGCAACTAAATCTCATGTCTTCATCATGCTTTTTATGAAATGTTTTCATCTTCTCTTTAATCTCATCCGCGCCTAGGCTCCGAATAAAAGATCCCTCTTCCCAAATGCTATCCTCTTCTAATTCTTCTGATTTTTCTTTCTCCATTTTAGTTTGTCCTTATTCACATCTTTTAAATATGGTTTTGGAATGTGTTTTTCTAAATTTTCTATGTCAATCATAAAGTCGCTTGGCCTTTGTTTCCAGTACTCCTTACATTTATTGAATATTAAATCTTTAGCTTCAATAGTAATATTCCTGTCATTTTCAACCCTGCATAACTGCTCATATACAAAGAATATCCATGTTACGCCCTCTCTTTTTTGTAGATCACACTCATTGATTATTATCTGCCAATCCACTCCTTCTCTTACCAGGCGTTCAATATCTGGAAAATCTTTTTGCCTGTCAGAGAGGCTTTTAAGCAGTAATATATCAGTGTTTGATGCAAGATAAACAGAGAGATTATTCTTTTTCTCATTTAATTCAGCTCGCTTGACCATGCTTTCTGAAAAATCCAGCATTCCCACAATGTTCTTAATAAAAACATCAATTTTTGACGGTCCTCTCTGGAATACGATTATAGCATTCTTGTAAACTGCTTCTTTGAAAAGCTCCTGGTCTACAACTTTATATCCCCCTTGTAGAAGTGCCTTATTCAAAAGTTTAAAGTCTTCTTTTGTAAGAACAATAATATCAATATCAAATGTTGCGTCTTTTAAGTTTTTTAGGCACATTGCACCTCCACCAATCAGGAAAATACTGAGTTTATCTTCAAGTTTCTCGTTAATTTCTTCTAAGAATTTCTTGATGCCTTCTAATTCGAATATTTTCTCTTTTTCTGCCATTATGCTTTCACCCCATAATCATTCATCATATCTTTAATACCTTGCCTCGTAGTTGTTGGTAGGGTAGCAGTCTTAATCTTTTGTTCTTTTGATTTTATTACCTTAAAAAAATCATTGAATAAATCTATGCAATCATAGTTATATGCAAGCTTTATTAATTTTTTCCTATTGGGCTTATTTTTATAATAAAAAACCACTGCTAACTCAAGAAGCCTGGTTTCTCTTCTAATTTGAAATAAGCTGTGGATAAACACTTCTTCTTTGGTAAGTTTTTTTTCTGGAAGATAACAAGCATGTTTTATCACATTCAAAGGAGTGTTAAAATTGGAATATGCCGAGAATCCAGTAAGAACGCCCTGTATATCTTCTTTTGTAACCTCAAAGACCATCTTATCTTCAAATTTCCAAAGCACATTATTAAAGTACTTGTAGTAATTCCTATATGCACTAAGGAAATCATACAGCAGAGGCCAGCTTTTCTTATTAAATCTAAGCATTTTCTTTTCTTTGGTAAGTATCAATCTGTTTCGTAAATACTTTGATCTGTTCAGCACTGTTTTTTCTGAAATGTTTAAGGCTTCAGCTATGTTCTCAAGCGGTTTCCATGAATGAAGACAATAGCTAAATATCCTGAAATTTAGGCCAAAGAGAAATTCTTCATATTTTGTTCCAGGCTCTAAAATAAGCATTCTTTTGAATAGATAAGAGTGTTGTGTTTTGGCAGACCTAACCCTTATTTTCCTATTTTTCTTTTCTATTTCAATGAAATCAAGCTCCTTTAAATGTTCTAATAGTGGGGAAACTCGGTTAACAGAAACATTAAGACTTTTAGCAATCGTTTCTCTAGTAAAAGCTCCTTTAAATATGGCTATCAGTGCTTTTACATCTGATTTTGATAGAGTCATGTTTATCTCCCTTGTTATTATAGGATAACTATTATATAAATCTTTTGATAATTCCCTAAATTATTTACATTATATATAAATAAATCAATAAAATAGGGGAATTACAGCTTTTTTATGGCTTTAATAAGCTATTCATTGATTATTCATTTCTCTTCTGGAGTAGTTATAAAATCCCTGTTTGTCGTCTAAAAAACCGAAAAGTTTATATATCTTTAATAAGAATTATAATTCTTAATAAGTTAGTGGTGGTTTTGCTTAAGTTTTTTTAATAAAAATAAGGCTGTGTCAACATGAAATTGTGTGGGTTAGTGGGGTCTACAGTATTCTCAATACATCTTATAATCTTCTACTTGATATATCGCAAATCAATTTCCAAACCCTGGCGCTGGTTGCAGGCAACTGATTTTTTCTTTCCCCTCGCTAGATGCGGGGAGGAAAAAATCCCCAGTTGGGCAGCGGCAAAGCATAGTGCAGTGAATTATGAGTTGGTGGTCTTATGAAAAAGGTATTTCCAGTCAGCTTAGATGAGGAAATGATTGAGTGGATAAAGGAAGAGGTCGATAAAGGCCATTTCAGGAACCGTTCTCATGTTGTTGAATTTATCTTAGCAAAACACCGCGATGAGCTTCTTAAGAAATATGACACAGCTAGACTAAGGAAGCTTGAGCAAACGATGAAGGAGGTGAAGGATGAAGAAGGCATGTCCAGCTTCAGGAACAGGGTTGAAGGCG
The DNA here is from genome assembly GCA_017610325.1 of Candidatus Aminicenantota bacterium. GTDB lineage: Archaea > Nanobdellota > Nanobdellia > Woesearchaeales > JAFCCF01 > JAFCCF01. The sequence continues at coordinate 35,812 of JAFCCF010000004.1, forward strand.
GAACTTTAAGAAAATATATAAAAAAATAACTTTAAAAAAAATATTTCAAAAAAAAGAGGCATTTAGTTGAAATTATTTTGGGTGAATGAAAAAGAGAGGAGTAGAGTTCTGAGTTCATTAGTTGACAAACCATCATGTTTAGCAAGTTCTGGGGAGGAGAGGGCAAAACCACCAAAACTTTTTTCTTTCTCTTCTCTAGGATTTTCTAAAAAATCACAGCTCAGATCTTTGTTTTTAATAAGCATATTTATTTTCATAGTCCTAATTGTATTATCATCATCTTCTATGGTAAATGCTGTCAGGTGTACAACAAACATTACATCGGGTAATGTGTGGATTATAAGACCCAGCGGTGCACTGACTTCTATTTCAGCTAGTGATCTAACTTTAAATGTAACCACAGCTGAGAACTGCAGCGAGGTTAATACCACCTGGTACCACACATATACCAAAGACTGCCAGGAAGAGGGAGACTACATGGTATATGTGCATTTGTTTCCAGAAGCTTCGATACTTGATGCTCCAGGCATTAGTGATAGGGGAGGATATATCGAGATTCCTGGTTTTGAAAACTGGACATCATCTTCTGATGCAGCTCAGTGGCTGGAAAATGGCTCTGTTGTTGCTGCCCAGAATACAACAAATGTCAAGAAGGGTACCTACAGTGTGAAGCTGACTGGAGGTACTACACAGAATATCATACAGAACGGCGAGGGCGATGATAACTCTCATCTTGATTCTCTTCCAGTTGGAAATTATACCTTTATAATCTGGGCATATAACCCCAATGAGCAGACAAAGTTCTCTGTTTGGTACAGCGGCGCATATCATGATGTAACTATACCCACAAATGACGGGTTTACAAAGTATAAGCATAACTTTGAACTGGAATCCATCTCAGATGTTGAAATCCACCTTTATGCAAACACCAATGGTGTCTACTATGATGAGGTTTACCTGTATGATGTTCTTAAGTGGGGCTGGTCAACTGTAACAACATATAACATTAACTGGGATGGTGACAGCTCGGATTGTGAGTGCAAGGTTGGTGCTGGCAGGTGGAATATTGGCGGCATAGCCAATTGCTGCGGCGATGATGGTAGTGAATACAAGGAAACAAAAGCCTGCGATAATTCAGACGGCAGCATACTTCCTACACCATACTCCTGCACAACATCTTCATCAGATGATGCATGCTGTGACGCTTCAACAGATTGCGTGCATTCAAGCACCTGTTACAACTCAGGAACACATGCAACTGATACAGATAGCAATGGAGATGATGAATATTGCTTATCTGGAACCTGGTATGACTGCTATGATACTGGAGATTGTGACCCAGCAGGTGAGAATGCTTACACTGAGTCAAATAATCCGTGCGCTGATGGCAATGAATGCCATGAATCATGCTCATCAAATGACTGCATATATGAGAGGAATGCAGGTTATGGTGACTGCGATGCCAGCGCAGGCTGTTATAGCTCAAATTGCATCCAGGATACAAATTATGCAACACAGTTCATTGGAGCAGGCATGTGCGATGCAAGCACAGGAGCAATCTGTACAGCAGGTGCAACTGATGGTTATGATGTGTGCGTTGCCTCTGGCACCTGCTTGGTTGACCATGACTATGACGATAACATGGCTGACTGTACAGGTGCTTTGTGTATCAAGAGCAGTGGCACCTCATTTGACGTTGATAATGATGGTGATACAGATTACTGCAACAGCGGAGTGTGGGTTGATTGCAACTCTGACTCAAACTGCCTAGTAGGCAGCTACTGTACTTCCAACAATTGCGCTGGCTTGTCAACTCCAACACTAAGCTCAGTAACTGCACAAACAGACCAGCCATTAAACTCAGAGCTTGGCAAGATAATCGCGTCATGGACAGGCTCCCTTCCATCTGGCTATGAGTACAATCTTGAGGAAACAAGTCCAACTGCTGTAACAAGATATTATGGAACCTCAACATCTTACACAAACTCAAGCCTGCTCAACAACACAAGATACTGCTACAGGGTTAGGATACAGGACACACAATCCTCACCATCGCATTACACAGCATGGTCATCCACTGTGTGCAACATCACAAAAGACAGGGCAGGCCCTGTATCGCCTAACTTAATCCCTGGCGCACTAGAAGGAATCGTATCATACTGGGACT
>JAFCCF010000081.1 GCA_017610325.1 Candidatus Aminicenantota bacterium
TCTGAAACAAGCTTGGCTTTTTTGTTGTCAAGAAGGCTTCTCAAGTAATCTGCATATGCTGCAGTGTTATTGCTTGGGCAGTCAACAAGAATCTTGTCTGGTTTTAATTTATTGATGATTTTTGCAGAAACAACTGCCTCCAGTTTATTCAAATTTAAAGTTGGACTCAATAATGCCTCATCAACCTCTTTTGCAGAGACAATGACTATTTCATACTGTTTTACCATTGCAGATATCTGCTCAAAAAGAATCTCCCTTGTCTTTGGAGTCAGTAATTTGGAATCTTTTGCTCCAATGGACTTTAATTTAGCTTCGTCTTTTTCTTCAACAAGCACTCCGCACATTACTAATGGGCCTATCACAGGACCCCTTCCTGCTTCCTCAATACCAGCTACAGTTGCCATAGTATAGTATTTAACATGAGTATATTTAATATTTTTGTATAATCAAACGAAAAGTATATAAACAAAAACAGAGAATAAGAATCTATGGCAGAAGAGCTTATACAATTCATAGGTGTCAGCGAGCTGGATGTAGCAGAGCAGACCATAGTAAACGAACTTTCTACAGAATACTACCAAAAGATAAAAAGAGCTCTCAAGAATCTTACTTCGCTGGCTGTGCATGTCAAGACGCACTCAAAAGAAGGCTCAAAAAAGAAATACACAATCAAGATAAGGGCTATTGCCCCAACAAGCATTTTTGAGTCGAAGATGGCTGCTGACTGGGATATTGCAAGGACTTTGCACAAGGCATTCAAGAATATTGAGCATGAAATTGAGCACAAATTAATGGTCAGTTCAGGCGGATTAAAAGCCCACCAAAAATAGCATTATCTTTATATATTCTAAATTCTAAGGAATCGTTATGGTAAAGAAGTTTTCAGAGCTAAAGGAAAGCACTAAAAACGAGCTTATTGAGCTTTTCGATACAGACGACTACAAGCCTGCAGAAGAGATGGAAGAGATAAAGATAGACCTTGACAAGGACTTATCAGATTTCTCAAACCTGTCAGACAAAACAAAGACAGAGCTTGCCGAACTTGCAGCAATAGACGGCTATGACAATGCATCAGGCGCAGAACAGCTAAACCCTGCAGGATTTGACGGAAACAGGATACTCAGGATACATGAGTTCATTGCAGGAGAGCAAAGGAAGATGAAAGAATTCCTTTCAAGGCAGGAGCAGGAACAAGCAAGTCTGGATAAAGAATTTGCTGATTCTGAATTAATGAAGAAAAACCTCGGGATGCAGGATGAATCGATTGAGCACAATTTCAGAAAAGCAGAGATGTTTGTTTCAGGCTCTGAAAAAGAGAAAAAGCTGGCTGAATATATTTCATCAGCAAATACATTAAGTGAACAGATTGACAGGACACTAGAAATAAGGGGAAGGCAGGATATAAAAGCCCAGCTTCTGAATGTCCTGAAGCTGGACAAGGAGAAAAAGTACTATAAATAAGTAAAATTTATAAACTTTAGACTGGACTTTACAAGCAAGGGTGATTGATATGAAAAAAAATTTAAAGATTATACTTCTAGTTGCTGCAGTTATAGTAGTTGCGCTTGGGATTTTTATTTACAGCTCAGTATTTACTACAGCAACAAGAACTGCATATTTGATGATAGAAGAAAGCGGTGTTGAAGTTGACCATGGCAGCGGATGGACTGCTGCAAAAGACATGATGGACCTTTCTTTGAATGACAAGATAAGGACTAATGAAGGAATGGCTACAGTCGTGTTCTATGACAGCATTATTGTAAACCTTGATTCAGACACTGAAATTTCTATAGAAGAACTTTCACGGTCAAACATAGAAGTCCAGCAGGCTTCAGGTTCAACATGGCACAAGTTTACGAAAATAGTCGGTGTTGATGATTACAAGGTAAGCACTCCAAAGGCAGTTGCTACAATAAGAGGGACTGAAGCAGGCATTGAAGTAGGGGAAGAAGAGATTTTCATGCTTGGCGAAGGGGATTTTGAAGTGAACATTGGCGGTGAAAAAGCAAAGCTTGACCCACTGCAAGTATTAACCATAGCAAAAGACGGCAGTTTCAGGATTCGCGAGCTTGACATAAACCAGAGGCAGAAAGTGCTTGAGTTCATGAGAAGAAACATGGATTCTATCAAAAGGGTAAGGAGAACAGAAGTTGACTCTCACGGCACTATTGTCAGGAAGATGATGACAAAATACAGCGAAGGAAGGACTGTAGATGAAGTATTAAGAGATATCGACAGAGGAGATATGGACGACAATGCTATGGTTGAAAAATCACCGATAAGGATTCCTGCGCTTCACAAGGTAAAAGCAATCAATGACGAGGTAAAGAAGTCTCAGTGGGTTACAAGGCAAATTGAGTCTGGGAAGAGCAGTGAGGAAATAAGCGCAGGAGTAAAGGACAGGGTATATCTCCAGTGATTTGAATGAAAAAATTTTATTATTCGCTTGGCAGCGGGATTTTAGCTGCCCTTTTTCTTTCAATTTTGTTCTCAATAGGGGTTTTCTCAAACATTAGTGTAAGATTGACAGATAATCTTTATGGTGGAGAAGTTCCTCTTGATGATATAATAATTGTTGGCATAGATGACAAAAGTTTGCAGGAAATTGGAAGATGGCCCTGGGACAGGTCTGTTTTTGCTGAGGTT
>JAFCCF010000082.1 GCA_017610325.1 Candidatus Aminicenantota bacterium
AGTTCAATTAACGCAACCTTTTGCATCCGCAAAAGCTTGGACAAAAGATGGGCGACATTTGGCTAAAACCAAAGTCCCCCTATTGTCGGCGTTTGAAAGTCTCCCCTGGGGCTTATTTACTTTCAGAAACAGTTTGCTTTCTCTGCTGATATGCCTGTACCAGAGGCTTGAACATATCAATAGTATTAGCAGCACCCACAATATTCTCGCCAGTTGTCCGACCAGCTTCAACCCACAGGCAGTCGCATACATTCTTGGGAATCCTGAGCATCTCTTTCCTACCACTAACCTTAAAATCTAACCAATCCACACCATGAGAGCCCCTTTCAAATTTCACTAGGTCAAGGATTGGATAAAGTTTCTCAAGAGCCTCCTCAAGCGTGTAATATACCTTATTTGCAGGCATATTATCTGATAGAAATGCCCCAACATCCAAACCAGATTCCCTAGTTTGAACAATAGGAATGCCATATTTTTGCTTATACCTAACAAGTGCTTCTACAGCACCCTGTTTGGAAAAAAGAACATAATTATTAAACACATTGTCTCTTAGACCTACTGGAAAATTATTATCCAAAGAAACTTCAATTAGATGAAACGCAGTAAAACCCTTTTCTCTCAGCAATGGATATTGCTCCTGGAGTCTAGATAAATCATCTCTATTCTGTAGAGATAAAATATTCATCAAATCATTTTCAGAAATAAATTCACTAAAATTATCTAAATCAGGATGAAAAGTAGGGTCATCAGATTTATCTGCCATAAATACATAAATAATGAGATTTTGTTTATAAATCTTTCCTCTAATAACTACTTTTTAGTTTAGAATAGAATTTTAAGGACAAAAAGAGATAATTTAAAACCAAATAATTTAAATAAGAGTAGAAATTCTGTATTTTCGGGTGAATAGATTATGGCAAATGTAAGAGTATACAGTACACATACGTGTCCGTGGTGTGCTAAGGTTAAAGATCTTCTTAAACAGAACAACATAGAGTTTGAAGACATTGATGTGGGCGCTGACCAGGAAAAAGCCAAGGAGATGGTTGAGAAGTCAGGGCAGATGGGGGTTCCAGTGGTGGACATTAATGGAACAATCATTGTTGGGTTTAATGAGGCAAAGATTAAGGAAGTCCTAAATTTGAGTGCTGAAGGCACAGGGGATGATGATGCTGGAAACGAGTAATCAGGGATACAAGGAACCAACAGGAAAAAAGCTTGAAATAAATAACCTCAAAAAACCAAACCTTCTTAGGGAACTTTATCCTTACTCTGAGATCCCAAAGGTTATCTTTGACAATAAGATAGTGCCGCTTGACCCGCCTAAGAATTTCTGGATAACAGACACAACCTTCAGAGATGGGCAACAGGCAAGACCACCTTACTCAGTCAAAGAGATTACAGATCTGTACAAAATGATGCACAGGCTTGGTGGTCCAAAAGGGATTATAAGGCAGTGTGAATTTTTTCTGTATTCAGATAAGGACAAGGAAGCTGTTAAAAGCTGTCAGGCACTTGGCTACAAGTTTCCTGAGGTAACTGGATGGATTCGTGCAGTACCAAAAGATTTTGAGCTTGTGAAAGCAGCTGGTCTGAAGGAGACAGGAATTCTAACTTCAGTTTCAGATTATCATATTTACCTTAAGCTTGGCTGGGACAGGAAAAAAGCAGCTGAGAAATACATGGAAGTTATTGATGTTGCAATCAAAGCAGAAGTTATACCTAGGTGCCATTTTGAGGACATAACCCGGGCAGATATATACGGGTTTGTGATTCCATTTGCCCAGATGCTCATGGACAAGCAACAAGAGTCTGGAATACCTATCAAGATAAGGTTATGTGACACAATGGGGTATGGTGTGTCTTATCCAGGTGCAGCATTGCCAAGGAGCATACCAAAGCTGGTTAATGTCTTTGTAAATGAAGCAAAGGTTCCAAAAGAACAGCTTGAGATTCACACGCACAATGATTTCCACAAATACCTGGTAAATGCGTCGAGTGCATGGTTATATGGCTGTGCAGTAGCAAACGGAGCTTTGCTCGGCTATGGTGAGCGAACAGGCAACACGCCTGTTGAAGGGTTATGTATTGAATATGCTTCTTTGAAAGGCTCAACTAATGGTATGGACCTTTCTGTCATAACAGAGATTGGTGATTATTACAGGGAAGAGATTGGAGAGCACATCCCAAAGAATTTCCCGTTTGTAGGGGAAGACTTTAATGTGACCCGAGCAGGAATACATGCAGATGGCACAATAAAGAATGAAGAAATTTATAATATATTTGATACAAATAAACTGCTGAACAGGCCGCTTGGTGTTGGCATTACAGACAAATCAGGCACAGCAGGTGTTACACTATGGATTGACAACTACTTTAACCTGAAGGATGACAAAAAAATTGACAAGTATGACCCCAAGGTTAAGGCAATCCATCATGAGATAATTAAAGAATATGAGCAGGGCAGGACAACATCAATCTCAAACCATGAGATGCTCAAGCTAGTCAATAAGCACATGCCTGATTTATAACAAAAATTTTATAAAGGCCCAGTTATTCTATCTGGATAGCGGGCCTGTGGTCTAGTGGCTATGACGTTGCCTCGACATGGCAAAGGTCGGGAGT
>JAFCCF010000083.1 GCA_017610325.1 Candidatus Aminicenantota bacterium
ACACCAAGCTTCTCTATTTTTATCATTGCCTGCTTAAGTTTTTCCTCATCCTTTGGTACAACTGGAACCTCAACAGAAACATCATCAAAGTATTTTCTTGCAAGCTCAACCTTTTCTGTTGTATAATCAACTGCAGCAATATTAAACCTTATCTCATTAAGTCCTGCTTCCTTTAGCTGCTTGAGCAGTGTCACATTAACCCTGTCACCGTTTGTGTACAAGTGAATCCTGAAATCATTACCATATCCTCTCCTCAGCATCCTGATATAATTCAATGCCCTTTCAGGCTCAATTAATGGTTCTCCGCCCACAACACCGGTTCCCCTGAACTTAAATATCTGCACACCCTCAAAACAAAGTCGCATAATCCTTGAGAAATCCGTTATCTTTCTGACATTACCCCCTTTTTGGTTTGGGCAGAAAAAACAATCTCTTGTGCACGCTTCATTTATTGGAACTGACTGGTTTAAACCAGCAAGGCAGAACTCGCAGCTTGGCGAGAGTGCGTTTACGTGGATTACCTTATCACCATACTTTGAGAGAGCTCCTTTTGCCTTAAGTTCTTGCATCTTCTTCAATAGCGCAGACTCTCTTCCTTGCTCATCTGGAGCAATAGGTCCCCAATCTCTGACTGACATCTCATTTTTTCCCCTTATTTCCTGTTCCAGTTGTTGCATTAGGTGGTTTGTTGCCGGCATTTTATAAAAGAGCTAGTGAGCACTGCCTACGTATTTTGTAGCGACAGGTTTCACACTTATCTTTTGCCTCCATATTTGTGTTTTTGCTAAGGTCAAAACTCCCCAAGCCAAGCCCTTGTTTTTTTATCTCACTCACCTGCTCAAGGAGCGAATCAGGCACAAGCAATTCCTTATCCTTGACAAAGAATACATGAGTCGGAACAAAGCCCTGTTTTCCGAGCATGCACTTTGAATCAGCATATTCCCTTACTTTATCCTTATAATCAGGTTTAGACTTAGGTAGGTAGAGATACCTGTTCTCATCCATGATAATAGTATAATCATCAAATACAAACACAGCACCCTTAAGATCCAATCTCCTGACCATCACAAATAACTCCATTATCTTTCTCTTACGTTCCAGGATTGGTGATTCAATGTAATAATATTGTGGAAATATCTCTGGATTCTCCTTAATCAGCTGTAAAACCTCCTCACTCTGGAAATGTCCTTTGACTGTAGAGTTTACAATAATCTTTTTTGTAACCAGCAGTGCTTTGTGTGTCTTCTTGTCAATATGGGGCATGGCAAGGATTGGTATAATCTCCTCTGAGAACTTAAGCCGATCCTTGTAATCCTCATATGTCTTAGTATTTGGATAAATGCAAATAAGGTGAAGCATGACAATGATATCCTTCTTTGAAAGGCTATAGCCCAAGTGTAGTGTGTCAAGGAATTCCTGTATGCTTTCATATGGAAGCCCCCATATTAGGCTTGCAATAACCTCAACTGGAAAATATTTCTTGGATTTGATTATTGTGTCAGCTGCTTTCTTTGATGAGAAAGGTTTGTTCATCTTCTTGAGAATATCATCTGAGGCACTCTCTAAGCCATAGAATGCCTGTTTGCAGCCAGCCTCAGACATCACTTTCATAAGTTCCTCATCCATGAGATCAGCCCTTGCAAGGCACCCCCAATGTATTTTTATGTTTTGCTGCTTTATCTTTCTGCAGAACTCCAGCACCCTCTTCTTGTTTGTCATGAATGTATCATCACTTATTCCAATATGCTCTCGTCCATACTTCTGCTTTAAGTGTTTTATCTCATCAATAACAGAATCAATGTTCCTATATACTGTCTTGTGCTGCCACACCTCCCTTATGTTGCAGAATGTGCAGTTGAACGGGCAGCCCCTTGTTGTGATAACCCTTATTACATAGTTCTTAATGTCAAGCACATCATAGTCTGGATAGGGAAGTGAGTCAAGGTTGCCAATCCGCGGTCTCATAGGATTCTTCACTACCTTACCTTTTTTTCTGAAATATATTCCTTTGACCTGTGCAAGGTCATTGCCCTGCTCAAGCGCCTGCACAAGTTCAACGATAGTATATTCTCCTTCGCCAAGCACAACCGCATCAATGAAATCAAACCTTTCCACCAGCTTCTCTGCAACTGTTGTGGGTCCGCAGCCTCCAAGAATAATAAACTTTTCAGGATGCCTCTGCTTTAACTGCTTAAGTGCCACTATGAGGTGTGCGAGAATGTTACTGCTGCAGCCTATTGCAAGAATCCTGTTAGAATCACTCAGAAAACTCACAAGATTCTCAATTTCCAATGGATTATCATAATTGGTTAACCTGTAATCCTTGTATATCACAGGTATCTCTGCCTGTTTCAGCACAGCACAGAGGTAGAGGATGCCAATATTAGCAGGAAGCTTTTTTGCGATTCCAGGGGTCATAATATCAAACACAGTTACAATATCCATCTTCTTACCAGTCATTGCAGTACACAAGCGAGCATTGGTTTCTGAGGTTGTAACGGCACCTCTTGCATGTTTCAGGAATCCTTGTATTCTTTTTTCTTATAAGCTCAAAGTACTCTCCAATCTGCTGCCTGTTGTTCATGTATTTTAATT
>JAFCCF010000084.1 GCA_017610325.1 Candidatus Aminicenantota bacterium
CGAAGCTCTTGTAAGATGACTTCAGCTTGCCTGGCGCTCAGTCCAATATGGTTTCACCCATCGGCTTCGCGACGGGAAAAACCATATCTATTGACGGGAAAAACCATATCTATTTTCCCCTTCTGAGAGCATCATGTCCAAATTTATCCCTGATCTTGTCAAATGCCTCATCCAGCCTTTTATGCTTTTTTTGGTCAGGCTCAGGGAACAACTGATGCTGACCGCTACCCGCCTCCTGTAAACCAGATGCCCCAAATCCCAACAGTCTCAGCGCACCTGCAGATTTCTTGTACCATTTCAGGAAAACTTACTCGGCTCCCTGCCACAATATCTTGGTGATATTCGTTGGATCATCAAACGTAATTCTGCGGTCGGTTTTTCAATATTATACGGAGAATCATTTCCATTTAGTCATGTACTTCTCTAAACCAATCATAGGGCAAATCAGTTGAGCCTTTATATAACCAGTTTTTCTGACAAATGTATTACTATAAACAAAAACCAAAAAAGGCTTTACGCCAAAAATCGCATCAGCACATTTCGTGCTCTTGATCCATTGACAACTACTCCGTGTTTCCCAAAACATGGCAAAATAGCGACACTCCAGAAACAGCGATTCAAAACACAGCAACAAGGTTAGGAAATGACCTGCTTTAAGAAAAGTATCAGTAAGATCTCATTCTAGTTGGAACATCATTTCAAATCACCACCTTAAACAGGTTTTCCGCCCTGAAATACCTATCGATCGCCGGAATACCTATCGGAATACCCGTGAAATAAGTCAGTGCAAGCACATTTCTTTTGGCCAGAAGGTGTGTTTTGTTTTAATTAACCTTAATCAGGAAAGGAACCAAAATCATGGAATATCAAACTATTTTCGCAAAGGTCGACCCAAGATTACTGACCAAATCCAACAGGCTTTTTACAGGTACTGTCGAAGGCAGGATTATCGAAGTTCTGCAGAACGCAAGAAGAGCAGGAGCGACTGAAGTAAGAATTAACAACAAGGATGGATTTGTAACTATTCAGGACAACGGCAGTGGCATTGAGGATTTCCAGAAGCTATTGGATCTTGGCGGCAGCGGCTGGGACCAAAAAATGGAAGCCGGAGAAGATCCTGCAGGAGTTGGACTTTTCAGTCTGGCTCCAAGGAAAGTTTCTATTGTTTCCGGCAATAGAAAAACTGTTATTGACAAAGATGGCTGGACTGGAAAACCGGTGGAAGTGACGCGAAATACTGAAACCGTAAACGGCGCCATCGTGATGTTCAAGGACGAAAAACCATGGGAATTTGATCTGGTCGAAAAACATGCTGTTTTTGCCGGGATAAGAGTTATTGTAGATGGCAAGTACTGCCACTCGATGCCGTTTTGCAGGGGTGAAGCTGCATATTACAAAAATCCAGGCTGCAGGATTGAAGTTGCAAAAGAAATATCCAACTATCACAGGGCATGGTCAACACACTGGTATCAAGGAAGAGTGCTTGTCAATTTCCATGGACAGGTAGTTCAACTTGATTACTGGCCAGGCAAGCACAGGCAGGGCCTTACAATCCTTGTGGATATAGCAGAACAGACCGATATAAGGTTAATGCTGCCAGCCAGGACAATACTGGTTGAAAATGCAGCTTCTATAAAGCTAAAAGAAGCGATAGAGCTGGATTATTACAAATACTTTCAGAAGCAGAAAACTCACGCACTTTATTATGAAGAGTATCAGCGTGCAAAAGAGCTTGGCATTGAACTTTCGGAAGCTGAACCTCAGTACAAGCCCGGGTTTATCTGGGGTGAATGTGACGATCCTGTCGAAGTTGTTATGCCCAAGGATTTCAAACTCAAGGATTGCTATCTGTGCTTTAATGATGACTGTGACGATGATATAGCTGAGACAAATGCCCATATATTGGCGGCTTTAGGAGATATGAAGGATAAGCCTTTTGTACCTGTAACTATTGATAGTAGTTATATGGGCTATAGTTGGACTAAGCTGCCAAAAGTAACAAAGGTTGAAGTTTCGAAGGGCAAAGAGCTGCTGAGGCATTTGGTCAATAGTGGTGAGATAGTATGTTTTGACAAACTATCTATAACAGCCCAGACATCAGATAGTAAAACATTCACCTCGAATGTTGATATGGCTGTGATAATCGAAGAGTCTAATGGCAGGCATCGATGGGTAGATGAGAGTGTATGCGTTACTAAAGATGCAAGGAAACATTTGTCTACCGAAAATATATGGTTCCACCTGGGTGGTTACAACGAGGAAGGTGACAGCTACGATACCCAGCTTTACTATTTCGAAAAGGACCTTCAGGAGTTATGGGATAAGCTTGTAGGACCTTATGAAAGTCTTCGCGGCGAAATAGCTTCCTTACTCACCGGACATTATGTCCTATGCAACAAATGGCAGAAGATTACGATCCTGGAAGACAGAAGCCTTGAGATTCTATTCAAGGATGGCAGGATAGAATGGGTAAAACAGCCCTCAGAATCCGCTTAACGTAAATCACATTATCAATTGTCAAAGCACATCTCTATTAACTGAGAGATGTGCTTTTTTTACT
>JAFCCF010000085.1 GCA_017610325.1 Candidatus Aminicenantota bacterium
TTAAGAAAGCTTGTTGAAGAAATCATTGATAGCGTTCTGGATAAAGTTGAAGTGAGTTTCTCTGGTTTGCTTGAAGTGGACTATGAGCTGGATATCTTTGACTACGATGAACTTGCAAATGATATTGCCGATGCAATAGAAAACTACTGCGAGAGGAAGCTTGAAGCGGCAAAAAAGGAAGGGGGAGTAGGCCAAAATCTGTATCGCCTCCACCGCAGGATAGAGATGCTGCGCCTAATTCTGTTTCCTTCCTTTGCCACAGCTTCGGCTTCCTCAGCATTAACTTTTTAAGGCTTTTGTTGCTAAGTTATTGCAGACTTTGAAAGGTTTGCAAATATACATAACTCAGTCATTTCAATCCTTTCATTAAAGGTGATGAAGTGCTCAGAAAGGAAATTTATGATTCAATCGTTTCCACTTTTGAGCACAATTACTCCTGGCTTGGAAAGCAGTTTGCTGAGGAATTACTTCTCTCAGCTGCTTCTTGGAATATACAGCAGTTTTCAAATCCGCCATTCAGGATTAGAAGGCACTTGCTTTTATTCTGGCCACCAGGCTGGGTTAAGTCTAGTTTGCTTGAACAGGCGTACAATTTATTTGGAAACCAGCTATGCACAATGATGACAGATGTAACACTAGCAGCGTTAAGGGGAACAGTTGAACATGGAAAATTTATCAGCCCTTATACATTGAAAAGACCTTTTTCAATTTGCACAGAATTTGGACAGCTTATAAGCGGTTCAGAACATACCGAAATTATTCAAAAGCTGTTGAATGTGCTTGAAGAGGGCGTAGTAACTGTTTCTTTGGGCAAGATAAGCTCACTGCCTGAAACAGAGAGAATTGAAGCTTCCAACAGGTATGGCATTGTTTTCATTGATGAAAATACTTTCACTTATAGAACATTTTGCGTTCTGCTAGCAGGCACCTATAACAGAAAGTTCCTTGTAGATAACGCATTTGAAAGCAGATTTGTTGTGGTAACACCGGATAAAGAGCTGGACAGCGAATTAGCAAAGTATATTACTTCAACTTCAAGCGAGCCTTTTGATGAAGATGCAGTTTACCACTTGCGTTCAGCTGTTGTGGAAGAATTCCCAGTAAATCTTGAAAAGGTTAAAATCCCGGATGAGGTATTTGAACGATTTAAAAATATTACAATAAGGCAATGTTCGCAGTTAATCTCTTACAAACTGTGCAGAGCATGGTGGGGAATCAAAACATCGGATGAAGATATTATCAATCTGGCTGATAAAATTAAAGCCAAATCAGATGCCCTGTGGAAATCAGCAGATGATAAAGTATTTGAAGCAATTGAAAACAATGCTAAAACAGCCAAAGAAATAGCAGAAGAAACCAAGCTTAGCCTGAGACAGGTTTACTACTCCCTGAAAAGAATTAGAGCTATTAGAACAGTTGAAGAAGGCGTAGTAAAATGGACTCTGTAAAGGTGATTAAATGCGAGTAGTAAAGAAAAAGTCAAATCAACGTTATTTATTTTTGGTTAATGACCACGAGGGGCATTTTGTCAGTTTAGTCTGTGCTGAAAGTCCAGAGGAAGCGCTGCAACTCAGTAAAACTGAAAATGGAAGTACCGAATATTTAGGAACAGCAAAACCAGGCCTAAAAAAAGAGGCAATACTGACCATGTCCCAAACGGAATTGGGAGAGTAAACTTAATCAGGAGGTTAAAAATGAAAATAGTGAAAAAAAAGCTAAATCAGCGATATTTATATTTTGTTAGCGATGCTAAAAGTTCTGCAGCTTGTTTAGTATGTGCTGAAAATACAACTAAAGCAAAACTGCTAAGTAAATATCACATGCCAAGCGTACTTTACTTAGGAATTGCTAAATCAACCATTGATGAGGGAGTGATATTAACCTTTATCTGGCCTTGATTGAAAGGTTTTTAAGAATATTCTTGCAAAAATATTTAAGAGAGGTTTTGAAATGATTGAAGAGACCAGAAAAGTTCAACCTTTTGGAAAACACTCTTTCTGTGTAGTTCTGCCTAAAGGCTGGGTTGTTGGTCAGGATATCAAAGGCCATGACCCTATTAAGGTTTTCATCTCGGGGCATGCTCTTATAATTGTTAAACCAGAGCATGCTGAAGAATTAAGGGCAATATTTTCAGGAGGTGTATAAATGGCAAAAATACATGAAGCGTTGGGAGATGAATTCTATGAAAAATATCTGCAGGCATTAAAGGAAAACAGGTATCAGAGGCTCAAGCTGACAGATGAGGTTAAGAGACTGGTGATAAACGAAGTAAAGACAAAGATGAAGCCAGAAAATGCCTTTATCAACTGGCCATATAATAACACGTTATACCACGTATTGCTTGTGGAAACTCCAAGAAATCTGCAAACAAGAGAACTGCAGTTTGGCATGAGTGTAAGCTTCAGGTGGTTGGGCAAGTGGGTATCAGCAGTTGTTCCAAAAGAGGAGTTCGATAAAATAGCTCCTGAACAGGCATATCTGCTTGTTGGGTTCTTAAAAAAGAAGCAGGGCGATAACAGAACATTTCTCAATATGACTGTGTATGGCATAAT
>JAFCCF010000086.1 GCA_017610325.1 Candidatus Aminicenantota bacterium
ATGCATAAAACACTGGTTTATCATAATAGTATTGTTCATTTTCTCGCAATAAGAAGCATCATCATTTACATGAGCAAAATAAAGATAGCAGTTGTGGAACAACGCAGGGTTATTCACATTCGCGCAAATATCAGGATCCCATGTTTCGCAAAGCACCTCCCAGTAGCAGGAATCCCTTGCACCAATATCTTCAATCTCAGAGCATCCATAGTCTTTCTCAGGCTCTTGGGCAGGCTCGCGGGAATTAGCTATAACTATAATCACAATGCCCAATACAATTAAAACCAAAGCTTTCCTATTCATATGTTTTATTAGACAATCTAGAATATTTAAATGTAATGGGAATTTGTCCTTCATTTGAATACAAATAGAATCATTCTAACATACCTTCAATTGCTCCAACAACAGCATCTGCTCCATCAGTAAGATTGCCTATAACATCTTCAACAATGTCAATTACATCAGAAACAATGTCTCCTGGAATAATATAAGGAACACCAACAACA
Organism: Candidatus Aminicenantota bacterium; assembly: GCA_017610325.1. Taxonomy (GTDB): domain Archaea; phylum Nanobdellota; class Nanobdellia; order Woesearchaeales; family JAFCCF01; genus JAFCCF01. Next base: position 507 of record JAFCCF010000086.1, read on the forward strand.
AACTGCTCAATATAGCCTTTCATGTTGACTCTTGCTGAAAAAGGAATAGCAACCCTTGCAACGCCAATTGAAGCAACATTCACAACACCTTCAATATTAGCGAATGTTGAATTTGAAAGAATCAAGTCAAGGGCAGTATCAATAGTAGGAACCCAGCTTATCTTTATGGAAAATGGATATGCTTCAGTCTCTTTTGGGCTTATCATGCCTCCATCAAGAACACCTTCTCCTATAATCCCATCAATATCCTCAATATACACAGTATAGGTTATATTCTCAACACCCACTGGAAGAAAGCCTCCATTATAAATCTCAAGATGCCCGTTTAATGCAGCTCCTGTCAAGCTTAAATCAGAGATAGAGTCAACCCCTGCAGAAACAACTTCAACCTTTTTTGCAGAAGCAAAAACAAGAGTTGCAGCTACTGCAACAAGAACAGCAAAGAGAGCAATAAACATCAATACTTTTTTCATAGAACAACAGCAATCAACTGATTATTTAAGCTTTTCTTCTATTGTTTTCATTACTCTCTTTGCCAGCACTGGATGCAATGTACAGCTTAAATCCCCCATAGAATTCACATATGGATTTGTGCTATAAACTCTTTCAGTAGTAGTGTTTACAAAAGCACCCACTGCAGCCCTTGCATATGCGCTTACATAAACCTCCAAAGCTCTTGCAGGGATATCTTCAAATCTAGCAGGCCCTAAATCATTAAAATATAGATGTATAACTCCATCAATCTCGCATAAATTAAAGCAATCATTCCCTAATCCAACTCCATTTTGCACTAAAGCCGCAATCTCATCTCCAACAGCAGAAAACAATTGCAGGCAATCTTCATCAGTTACCTTTTGTTCTGGCTTAATAAATTCATGATAATGTCTGCAAGGGTTTTTTGAATCAAAAATCGGAAAATCGTGGTCTCTATACCTTTTCATCATAAGCACAGGAAATTCATGCCCATTAATTTCCGCTGGAGCAATCCTGCAAATATCATTAACATGGAATCCAAGTTCCCTTAACCTGTCAGTATTTGCAGGCTCTTGCAGGACTTTATTCCATTTTGTGATGGTAATTTCTGCAGGGTCAACTGTTCCAGGCAAAGCCACTGCATAATTTCTCCCGCCAACTTCCACATTATAAACTCTTTTAGTGCCTCCACAACCAAGAACTTCAGAAACATTAGCAAGTTTGCCTTCAATGTGCAGCGAACTAATCCCAGATGCCATTATAGAACTAGCAATATTGCCCACATTGCTTAAAGTTAATAACCCGCCAATATCTGTTTCACTCATTTTAATTCTTTCCAAAGACCAATCCAACCCTTGTCTTTCCATTAACTTTCTAAAATCTTCATAAACCTGCCCAGCTTCTATAATCCTCTCCCTTGCTTTAGAAGTTACATCAAAATCTGCAATTCCAGATACTTGGCGATGATGTAAAATATTAAACAGCAATCCTTGCAAACCCTTTGTTGATGAAATATCAACTAAAGCGCGTTCATGCTCTTTGTAACAAACATTATTAAACCGATGTGTAGGTATGCCTAAACTGGCTCTGCACTCAGCTTCCATCTCGTCAAGTATTTGTATCCGCTCTTCTTCAGACAGTGGCTGAACTTCAGAATCATAAAAGCAAAATACATCTACATCTGTTGGTGAGTCTTCCCCTTCTTTTAAACTTCCAAACAAGAAATAACCACATAAACCAGGATATCTTTGATTTATTTGCCTAAATACTTCTTTAAATTCCCTTTGATACCATTCAGTATTTTTATTTGAGCCCATTTTTTCTGTCTTTCCATTTTAAGAATACATTTCTCTGGCTTTTACTATAACCTTTGGTTTAAGCTGCTGATTTACATACCTTAGAAATTCTAAATCATTAGGCTGTTTTCCAAAACCATCTTGCATTGCATCATCAAGTATGTCAATACCCATAATGGAAGAAAGATTATGAATGCCTATTAAAAATACAAACGATGAATGCGCATTTCTTAGAGATGTATATTCGATTTGTT
>JAFCCF010000005.1 GCA_017610325.1 Candidatus Aminicenantota bacterium
CTATACTCTTTGCTAGAGATTTCAATAAATGGGAAGATAAGTTTGATGTCCAGCTCACTGTTGACAGCCCTGACCATAATTGGAAAGGCCATGTTGGTGTTGTGACAACATTGCTGGAGAATGCTAAGGTTAGCCCAAATGCAATTGCTGTGCTTTGCGGCCCGCCAGTTATGATTAAGTTTGTTATACAAACCCTGAAAACGCTTGGCCTGGATGACACGCAGATTTATGTTTCGCTTGAAAGATTAATGCATTGCGGCATAGGCAAATGCGGACACTGTATGGTTGGCGGAAAATATGTGTGCAAGGACGGCCCGGTGTTTAGGTATGATGAGGCAGAGTGGCTTAAAGATGGCTAAGAAACTAAAGGTTGGTATATTTTCACTGACATCCTGTTCAGGGTGCCAGGTAAGAATGCTTGACCTAGAGGATAATCTATTGGACATCTTCAAGCTTGTGGATATTGTGCATTTCCCGCTTCTAATGAATAAGGATAAACCAGTTAAGCAGTATGATGTTGCATTTGTTGAAGGTGCAGTTACCACAGATAAGCAGCTTAAGGAGATTATGAGGATACGCAAGAAGTCAAAGATACTAATTGCGCTTGGAACATGCGCAACATATGGGGGTATTCCATCAATAAAGGATTATGGCTATACAGATGAGATTGAGAAAACAGTTTACCCTGATCCTGTTCCTTTTGTGCACTCGCTTGGTGTGTGCGGGGTGTACCCGCATGTGAAGGTAGATTATTTCCTCAGGGGCTGCCCACCTGAGAAGGAAGAGATACTGAGGGTGCTGCTTGAGGTTGTTATTGGCAAGAAGGTTCCGCGCAACATTGATGATCCAGTTTGCATAGAATGCAGGGCAAAGGAGAATGAATGCTTGCTGCAAAAGGGAGAGCTTTGCATGGGCCCAATAACATACGGGGGTTGTGGTGCACTCTGTCCCTCAAATAATGGGGTATGCTATGGGTGCAGGGGTCCGTTTGATGATGCTAATGTTCACTCACTGCTCAAGCTGTTTGAAAACTCTGGTGTGAGCGAGGAAGACATAAGGAGAATGTTCATTAAATTTGCAGGCACAAGCAAGAAGTTCCGCGAGGCAAGGAACCTGTGCAAGATAAAGGTGTGAGAATGGCGCGTACGATAAAACTAGATCACATAGCAAAGGTTGAGGGACACGCAAGACTGCGTGTCAAGATTGACAAGGGCAAGGTTAAGAAGGTCCAGCTTGAGGTATTTGAGGGAGCAAGGTACTTTGAGGGCATACTCAAAGGACGCAAGTTTGATGAGGCGCACATAATAACAAGCAGGATATGCGGCGTGTGCAGCCAGGCGCATACTATTGCTGCTGTCAAGGCAATTGAGGATGCGCTCGGTCTTAAAGTTTCAAAGCAGACAAATGTGCTGCGTGAGCTGCTCTTGATGGGCTCAATAATACAAAGCCATGCACTTCATCTTTATTTTCTTGCAGCCCCAGATTATTTTGGGTTTGACAATGCAATTGCAATGGCATCAAAGCATCCAAACCTTGTAAAGCGCGGCTTAAGACTGAAAAAGCTTGGCAATGACATATGCACGCTCATAGGCGGCAGGGAGATTCATACCATCACAGCAGTGATTGGCGGGTTCCAGCGTCTGCCAGGTCAGCAGGAGATTGATGCACTGCGAAAGAACCTGGAGAAAGAGATGAAAGAGTTTGTTGAGACTGCAAAACTGTTTGCAAAAATAAAATACCCTAAATTTGAGCGCATATTTGATTTTTATGCAATGGACACCAGCTTTGGATACTCAGACAAAGAGGGATTTATCCAGAGCACCATGCAATGTGTTGGGAAGACATGCATCCCTGTAGTTAATTATTCTCAATACTTTAAAGAATATATCAAGCCATACTCAACAGCGAAGTTTGTGACAATCAACAACAAGTCATTCATGGTAGGGGCTCTGGCCCGCGTAAATATTTATCATGACAGGCTGTGCGCAAAGGCAAAGAGCATACTAAAGGATTCTGGCTACAAAATTCCAATGCATAATCCTTTCCTTAACAATTTTGCACAGGCACTTGAGTTGCTGCACCTTGCGCATAGGTCAATTGAGCTGCTGAAGAACCTGAAAATAAGGAATGAGAAGCTTCCTGAGGTTAAGCCAAGAAAAGGCCATGGCGTGGCTGCAATTGAGGTTCCTCGCGGCACGCTCTTCCATGAGTATGAGCTGGATGACAAGGGCGAGATTCTCAGGGCAAACCTCATCCCGCCCACGACAATCAACCTAAAGTGTATAGAGGATGATGTTAAGGAATTCCTGCCGTCCCTGCTAAAGCTGCCTGAGGAGAAACTTAAGCTTGAGCTTGAGAAATTAATCAGGGCATATGACCCGTGCATCAGCTGCTCAACGCATTTCTTAGAGCTTGTCTGGGAGTAAATCAGAAATCTGTTTCTTTATTTCTTCTTTGTCTCCCTGCTGGGGAATTCCAATTATCTTTATGTTCTTGATTTGATTGAGCTCTTTCAAGAGTTTTAGAAAGAATGATAAGTCAAAATCATGCAGTGAGCACAAGTTTTTGTCTTTCAGCTTGTCAACGTCATCAATGACCATTACCTTGTCAATTCCCTTGACAACATCCATGAGAAGAAGGTCACCGGCAATTTCAAGCTCATCAGGAGAATTACACCTGACAAACTTAACACCTTCTATGTCAAGCTCATCAGCAATCTGCTTTGCCAAGCTGTCCCCGTTTACAAATTCATTTCCAAAGCAGTAGATTTTCAAGCTTTTCATCCCCTCATTTTATCTTGAATCTTGCTCTGCCGCTCATTTTTCTCCCCTCGCCTATTGAGGGGAGCAAAAATGACCCAGCGTTGCTTGGCTGTGACTGGGCCTGAGCATAATAGTGACAGTGTATCTAATTACAATCTTTCATCTTAGCTCTGCCTGCGCTGCAGCAAGCCTTGCAGTTGGCACCCTGAATGGTGAGCATGACACATAATCAAGGCCATTGTCGTGCACAAACCAAATGCTGCTTGGGTCACCGCCATGCTCTCCGCAGATTCCAATCTTGAGTTTTGGCTTTACTTTTCTGCCGCGCTCAACTGCAATCTTGACAAGCTCTCCCACACCACTCTGGTCTAGCATTTTAAATGGGTCAGCATCTATGATTCCCTTTTGTTTGTACTGCACCAGGAAAACACCAGCATCATCCCTGGATAAGCCAGCAGTCATCTGTGTCAGGTCATTTGTGCCAAAGCTGAAAAAGTCAGCATGCTGTGCAATATCATCAGCCCTAACACAGGCTCTTGGTGTTTCAATCATTGTGCCAACTTTATAGTCAACCTCAATACCCTGCTCTTTCATCACTTTCTTAGCTGTTTTGTCAATTACATCCCTAAGGTCCTTGACCTCTCTAGAAAATGCAACAACTGGTATCATAATCTCTGGTATGACCACTAGTTTTTCCTTCTTTAGCTCGCAGGCTGCTTCAATTATTGCACGCGCCTGCATCTCTGCAATCTCATTATATGTTAGCAGCAGCCTTGAACCCCTGTGCCCAAGCATTGGGTTAGATTCTGCAAGTGAATGAACCCTTTCCCTTATTTTCTCAACGTCAAGACCTATCTGCTGTGCAAGTTCCTTGATATCTTTTTCAGAATGCGGCAAGAACTCGTGCAGTGGAGGGTCAAGCAGCCTGATAACCACTGGAAGGCCTTCCATTATCTTGAATAGGCTTGTGAAATCTTCTTTCTGCATTGGAAGCAGCTTGTCCAAAGCCTCTTTTCTCTTTTCCCCATTATGTGCAAGTATCATTTCTCTCATGAATGGAAGACGTTCTTCAAAGAACATGTGCTCTGTCCTGCAAAGTCCAATTCCTCCTGCACCAAGTTCGCGTGCAACCTTTGAGTCGCGCGGGTTGTCTGCGTTTGCCCAGACCCCCAGCTTGCGATATTTGTCTGCAAGCTTCATAAGCTTCTGATATCTTTCTGAAAAATCAGTTTTTTCACCGCTCATTATGTCTGACGCTGTTGTCTTGATTTCTCCAACAAATACCTCTCCTGTTGAGCCGTCAATTGAGATTGTGTCACCTCCCTTGACCATCTTGTCTCCCACAATCATGGTCTTGTTCTTGACATCAATCTTAGCATCTTCAAACCCAGAAACACATGATTTGCCCATGCCTCGTGCAACAACGGCTGCATGGCTTGTGAGCCCGCCCTTTGCTGTCAGTATACCTACTGATGCAGCCATTCCGCCAACATCATCCGGGCTTGTCTCTGGCCTTGCAAGTATTGTTTTATGATTATTTGACTGGTTTATGACATCATCTGATGTGAAATAAATCTTGCCAGAAGCTGCACCTGGCGAAGCTGCCAGTGCCTGGCCAAGCTTTCTGCCTTCGTCAACTGCTAGTTTCTTATCTCCAGCATCAAACACATTATGCAACAACTGGTCAAGCAGTGTTGCATCAACCTGTAGCACAGCTTGTTGCTCTGTGATTAGACCTTCGCTGAGCATATCCATTGCAATATTAACTGCTGCTTTTCCTGTTCTCTTGCCAGTCCTGGTCTGTAGCATATACAATGTACCATCCTCAATTGTAAACTCAACATCCTGTACATCTTTGTAATGTCCCTCAAGCCTCTTAGAAACTTCCATGAGCTGTTTGTGCATCTCAGGCATCTCTTTTTCAAGCTCTTCAATATTTTTTGGTGTCCTGATGCCTGCAACAACATCCTCTCCCTGTGCATTTAACAGGTATTCACCAAAAAACTTCTTCTCTCCAGTTGCAGGGTTTCTTGTAAACCCAACACCTGAGCCAGAATTATCATTAAGGTTGCCCATTACCATTGCCTGGATATTGACTGCTGTTCCCAGGTCATCTGGAATACTGTTTATTCTTCTATACTCTATTGCCCTCTCAGTGTTCCATGACTTGAACACAGCTTCAATTGCCATCTTTAGTTGTTCACTTGGTTCTTCTGGAACCTGTTTGCCCTGCTGTGAGATGGTTTCCTTGTATTTCTTTACAACCTGTTTAAGCATGTCAGCGGTTAATTCAACATCAAGCTTGATGTTGTTCTCGTTCTTTACTGCTTCAAGCGCATCCTCGAACAGGTTGTGGTCAACACCAAGCACAACATCTGCAAACATCTGCAGAAATCTGCGATAGCAGTCATATGCCATGCGTTCATTGCCTTTTTCTATAAGCCCCTTAAGAATATCATCATTAAGGCCAAGGTTAAGCACAGTATCCATCATGCCAGGCATTGAGAACTTTGCACCTGAGCGCACTGAAAACAATAATGGGTCTTCCTTGTCTCCAAACTTCTTGCCTGTTTTTTCCTCAACTGCTTTGATTTTGTCTGCAGCCTGCTGCATGATTTCCGGCATAAATACAATATTGTCATCAGTATCAAAGTATTTATTGCATGCTTCAGTTGTTATTGTGAAACCTGATGGAACTGGGATTCCTAAGTTGGTCATCTCTGCAAGGTTAGCGCCCTTGCCGCCCAGTAAATCCTTCTGGTCCTTGTTTCCTTCATTGAAAAGTTTTACATAATTCATAATTATCACCTAAAATGCGGGTTTTTTGCCCCTTTATATATTTAACGACAAAAAGTTTATAAATGCCAGCTCTTCTAAACACTGATATGGAAAAAAGGGGTCTTGGTTTAGTGCTTGCAACTGCACTTATTAGCGGTGTTTCTATATTTATCAACAAGTTCGGAGTTGCTGGCATTGATTCTTCGGTTTTTGCATTTGCAAAGAATGTTATTGTTGCTGTTTTTATTGTTTCACTGATTGGTTTGCTTGGTGAGTTCAGGCAGTTGAAGCAGCTTACCAAAAAACAGTGGATAAAGCTTGCAGTGATTGGTCTGGTGGGCGGCTCTGTTCCGTTTTTGATGTTTTTCCGCGGCCTGCAGCTGGCAAATGCAGCAACAGCTGCTTTTATCCATAAGATTATGTTTGTGTTTGTTGCAGTGATGGCCTTTGTTTTTCTGAAAGAGAAGCTAAAAAAGAATTATCTGGTTGCGGCAGTGCTTATTTTGCTTGGAAATGGTCTGCTGCTTGGTTTTGTGTGGCAGGGCATTGGTGCTGGGGAAATGCTGATACTTGGCGCAACCCTTTTCTGGGCAGTTGAGCAGGTTATATCAAAGCATGCACTGAAAGAATTATCATCTAAGGTTGTTGCCTTTGGCAGGATGTTTTTTGGTTCTGTGTTTATACTTGCTTATCTTTTGTTTACTGGAAAGCTGGCATTGCTTACTTCATTATCTGTTAGCCAGCTTGGATGGATTATGGTTACTTCTGTTTTCCTATTAGGATATGTTCTAACCTGGTATTCTGGCTTGAAGCATGTTGATGTCTCTGTTGCTACCTGTGTCTTGCTCCTTGGTAGTGTAATCACAACACTGTTATCATTTGTATTCCTTGACAAGCTGCTCACTATTTGGCAGGTAGCTGGAATGCTGATGCTTATTGCGGGTGTTGTGCTTGCAGTTGGATATTCAAATATTATTCATTTAACTCCGTGGAGCAAATGGACAGCACAGAACTAGTAGCCAGATATTCTTACTGGCCAAACAAATTAAACTATTGCGGGCCTAGGGACGCGAATAAGCTAATTCTGGATTATGTTAAAACAGGAAAAGGCAAGCGCGATGTTGAGGCTGCTATAAAACAGTTTGAGGCAGTTTACCCTTATCTTAAACTGATTGCTAAGAAGAACAAGCTCAAACCATTTGATGCTGGGGTTGTTGAGGCATACTGGCTAGGCAACAGCCTTTTGAAGAAGGTGACAGATAAAGATCTTAGAGAGCATATACTTGCTCTTACAAAGCGCGGTCTGCTGAAGTCAATGGCTGCAAAGCTCATGGATAACCTGCCTTCTGGCATGGTTCCAAACCATTTATTTCATGTTGCATATGTTGGCTGTGGTGCACTGACAAAGAGCGTGAAAACAACTATGCAGAACATAGAAAACTGCCGCATTAGCTGGGGTGTGGTGAAGGAAATCAAGCTGGGCAAGCTGGTTGTGAAGCACAGGCCCTTGATAAAAAGAGGTAAGAGGTCTGTTTTCGGATTTTCAAAGACAAAGGTTGTTGATTATAACAAATTCTTCCTTAGAAGCATCAAGCTCAAGGATACAGTATCACTGCACTGGAACTTTGCAGTGCAGGTCATAAGCAAGCAGCAGCTTGATAACCTGAAGAAATTCACAAAACACAATCTGAAGATATTAAACAAAACCCTGTAAACATTTCAGAGCTTCTTTTGCTTCCTGCTCTGGCACTTTCTCAACAACAATTCCACCTTGGACAAGAACATAATCACCTTTTTTGTAGCCCTTGTCAATTATCTTGGCTTTTCTTTTTTCACTGCCATAGTTAACTATAACAGTATCTCTCTCAATCTTTGAGATTTTACCAGGCACCATCAGGCACATCTTATTCCACCTTTATCTGCTTAAGAACAACTTCGTCGCCATCTATTAATCTTGGCACATTTTTGCACTTTGGGCATTCAAACATGATTGCATCATGTGTTCTTTCCAGAATTTTTGGCCTGCCTTCAAAACCGAACTTACCGCACCTGACTATTGCCTTCTTCTCCTTGACCTTGACATCCCAGCCAGTCATCTGCTTTAGCGTGCTTTTAAGGTCATGGTCGTGTAACCCAGCAAGCTCGCCAATCTCAATAGCAATAGATATAACCTTGCCGTGCTTGCTAGCTTCATCCATTATCTTGTGTGCTATGATTGAGTCGTGCATATTAATTCCCTAATTTTTCTTGTATATATAGGTTTTGGAATTGGCTCTAATTTTCCATATATCTATCCCTAATATATTTCACAAATGGTTTTTCTTGTTGTTCTATCTGGTACTTGTCTAATACATCATAATAAGCTTCTAACTGTTCTATTTTTATATCAATTAATGGATATCCTTTTTTCCATAATACCCAGTTCATTATCAGTCTGGATAATCTACTATTACCATCAGTAAAAGGCTGAATTGATATTATCTTCAGGTGGATAAGCGCTGCTAATTCTAGCGGATGGAGCCTTCTGTTTTCAGTATGATACCATCTAAAGAAGCTGTTTAGCTCTTTATCAACCTCCTTCCATTTAGGGGGGACATATATTGTTCCGCCTATCTTTACATCCCTCTTTAACTCGCTCCTAAGCTTGCCTGCAATCTTATCTTCAACTCCCAAGAATAATACTTTATGCAGTTTTTTAATAAATCTTAAATCAAGGATTCCTTTGTGCATTGTTATGGCAACAACCCCTTTCTCATGGTTTTCTATCTCTTTCATTGTCTTTAGATTTTTGAATCCTTTTGGTATGATTCCATCTTTTAATATGAGGAATGTCTGCCTTAGTGTAACATCAACTCCTGATAGCTTACTGCTGTCGTATGTGAATCTAATCATGAAATCATCAAGCCTTTTCTTTTTTTCCAGAGGACTTAATTTCTTGGTTTCTTTCTTATATTCTTTTCTTTTATCTTCAATTTCTTTGACTTCTTTCCCTGAAAAAAACCTGTATCTTTCTCCCATTATCTCTTTTAGGAACTCTCTTTGTAACTGCTCCAGCCTGTGCTTAGGCGGCAGGGATTTTCCTATATATCTTGTTTTCTGTATTACCCTATTCTTTTCTCTAACTGAGTGTCCTAAAACATAATAGTCTTTAATCTTTCTAACAAATACCATAAAATGGGTTATACACTACACTTATTTAAGCTTTTCTATTATACACTACATCCTTGAATACTTTGACAAAGGGTAGTTAATTCCGCAATATTTAAAAAGTTTAGAGTTACAGAATAAAATATGGACTTTTATCGCATGTCTAAGGGGGCGGTTCTCAGGGAACTGGGCTCCAAAGCTACTGGCTTGACACAAAAAGAGGCTGAGGAAAGGCTGCACCAGTATGGTCCTAATCAACTAACCGAAAAAAAGAAAGCCAGTGCACTTAAAGTATTTCTGTCCCAGTTTAAATCTTTCATTGTATATATACTAATTGCTGCTTTTTTTGTCTCCCTCTTCATTGGTGAGTTTATTGATGCTGGAGTTATTGCTGGTATTATTATATTAAATGCAGTTCTTGGGTTTTTCCAGGAGTTCAAGGCTGAAAAATCAATTGAAGCACTAAAAAAGCTGACAGCACCTAACACTGTTGTGATTCGCGATGGTAAGGTCAGGGAGGAAAGCTCCCTGCATGTTGTTGCAGGCGACATACTTGAGCTTGAAGAAGGTGCAAAAATTCCTGCTGATTGTTATATTATTGAAAGCCATAACCTTAAAGTGGATGAGTCTGCTCTAACTGGTGAGAGCGTGCCTGGTTCAAAGAAAGAGGATGTCACAGATAAAGAGGTTGGCGTGAGTGACAGGACAAACATGCTGTTCTCAGGCACCATAATAGTTGGTGGCAGGGCAAAAGCTGTTGTGACTGCAACTGCAATGAAGACAGAGATTGGTAAGATTGCAGATTTGGTGCAGAGTGCAGAGCAGAAAATAACCCCATTGCAGAAAAAGCTGCAGAAATTTGGCATCAAGCTTGGCATTGCAGTGATTGTAATCTGTGTTGTTATATTAATAATGGGCTTGCTGCGCGGGCAGGAGTTCTTCCATATGCTTATGATATCAATCAGCTTAGCTGTTGCAGCTGTTCCAGAAGGCCTTCCTGCTGTGGTGACAATATGCTTAGCATTGGGTGTGCAGCGCATGATAAAAAAGAATGTGCTGATGCGCAGGCTGTCATCTGTTGAAACCCTGGGAAGCACAAATGTGATTTGCTCTGATAAAACTGGTACATTAACATGCAATGAGATGACTGTTCGCCTTATTTATGCAAATGGCAAGCTAATCCAGGTAACTGGCGCAGGATATTCAAGTGAGGGCTCTTTCTTGTTCAACCACAAAAAGTTTGACACAAAAGAATTAAGGAAGCTGTTTGAGACAGGTGTGCTGTGCAACAATGCCCAGGTTGAGGGTGAGAGGGTGATTGGCGATCCAACAGAAGCTGCACTGCTTGTTACTGCAAAAAAAGCTGGCGTGAAATCAAATTACAAGCGCCTTGATGAGATTCCTTTTTCTTCTGACAAGAAATATATGACAACTATTAATGAGATTAAGGGCAAGAGAGTGATGCATGTTAAGGGTGCTCCAGAGATTATAATGAAGCGGTGCGTTTTTATTGACAAAGGCGGCAGGCCATCGCACCTCTCAAAGCAGGAGCGCAAAAAGATACTTGATATCAACGAGGCAATGGCAAAAAAAGCCTTGCGGGTTCTTGCGTTTGCATATACTACAAAAGCTAAGCCAGAAGAGCTTGTGTTCCTTGGCCTGATGGCAATGATTGACCCTCCACGGGATGAGGTAAGGGAAGCTCTGCTAAGGTGCGAGAATGCAGGTATAAGGGTAGTGATGATAACAGGCGACCATGCACTTACTGCCAAGGCAATTGGTAGCCAGCTTGGGTTTGGCCAGAATGCCGTGACTGGCGCAGAGCTTGACAAAATGTCAGACAAAGAACTGATAAAACAGTGCAAGAAGATTGATATCTATGCAAGGGTCAATCCAGAGCATAAGATGAGGATTGTTGAAGCTCTTAAGAAAAGGGGCAATGTTGTTGCCATGACTGGCGATGGTGTTAATGACGCGCCTGCGCTCAAGAGGTCTGACATTGGGATTGCTGTCAGTGATTCAACAGATGTTGCAAAGGAAGCTGCTGACATGCTGCTGACTGACAAGCACTTTAAGCATATTGTAAACGCAGTTGAGGAGGGCAGGGGCATATATGATAATATCAAAAAGTTCATAAATTACATGCTGTCATCTAACATGGGCGAGGTGCTTGTGTTGTTTGTTGCTATCATGATTGGCTTCAGAGATTCCTTAGGTAAGATTGCAATTCCGCTGCTGGCAGTGCAGATATTATGGATTAACCTTGTAACTGACGGGTTGCCTGCGCTTGCACTGGGTGTTGACCCTTCAAGCCCTAACATCATGAAACAAAGGCCTAGGAAGAAAAAGGATGGTATTATCACAAAGAACATGGGCCTGAACATTATTGTGATTGGCGCGCTAATGTGCGTTGCTGTGCTTGCCTTGTTTGCCAAGTATCTTCCTGATGTTGCAAAGGCACAGACAGTTGCATTCACAACAATTGTTGTGCTTGAGATTGTAAGGGTGCAGATGATACGCTCACAGTATAAGATTAGTTTTTTCTCAAACAAATGGCTGATTGGCGCAATTGTGGTCTCACTCCTGTTGCAGCTTGCTGTGATATATCTTCCAATAGGCAATAAACTGTTCAAGACAGTGCCGCTTGGCTTAGAATGGCTGTGGATAATAGGTGTGACAGTGGTAGTCTTCTTAGTAGGCAGATATGCAAGTCAGTGGATAAGAACTTACACCCATGAACTGGATTAATTATACTTGCACTGATAGCTGCATTGGCTTGCTGTCAGGTTTCTGATGTCACGTTCAGGCAGATTGCAACTGCCTAATAAGTTCCTGTTTCTTTAACTTGTACTGCCTTGGGTTTAATCCAATGTATTCCAGACTGCTGAAGCTCCTGATAATCTCGCTTAGCCTCTCTGAGTAACCTTCTGGCGCAAGTTTTCTGTATCTACTGAAGTTAATACCCGCATTGATTAAGATAGATATTATATCAATTCTGTCTTTCTCTCCTTTTTCGCTGTGGCCTCTGTCTAGTTCTGCACCCTGCTTCAGGATAAGCAAAGCCTCTGTTTGCACAACCCTAAAACCCTCAATCTTTGCTGTGGCTTTTCCAATCTTCTCAACTGCAAGCGCCAGCTTTGAATAGTACGCAACATAAATATCAATGTCAATCTCATCAATGATTATCTCATATTTTCTTAGATTATCATTCTTCTTCAGCTTATATTTTTTCTTTATATACTCCAGTGTGCTGAAATCAACAATAATATCGATATCTTTTGACTTCATTTGTCTTGTCCAGAGATATGTTGCCCAGCCACCTATCAGGATAAAGTTAAACTCTTTCTTCAGCTGCTGTAAAATCTGCCAGCTTTTCTCTGTTACATTGTTATGCCAGTATTGCATTTATCTTCTCCTCCAGTTTATCCAGGAAATCCCTCGCATACCATTGCTTCAGGTTCCATAAATCAACAAACAGGTTTACTATTGTCAGCCTGCGGATTCCTGGATTTTTCAACACAAATATATTTGGGATTTGGTTGTTTTGCGGAAACCTTTTCTTAATCTGTTCTAAATCACCAGCATATACATAAACCTCAGAATAATCTGCAGGAACATCCTTAAACATGAATTTGTAAGCAGAATATGCTGTAAAGATGATACCAGCTGGCATTAACCTTTCTATCTGCCGCACCTCTTTATCAACCCTTGTGCTATAAATTATGTCTTTTTCCAGATTCCTAATGCTTGCCCAGTACAGCAGGATTTTCCTCGGATTAACAACCTCAAAATTTTTCAGGTTAATCCTAATTGCACCCATATCTTTTAATGGCTGTAGTGCATAATTAACTGTGCTCAGGGATACACCTAGCTGTTTGCTCAGCTGCTTCTGGGTGAGTTTGTTCTTCTTCTCCAGCATCTGGGAAAGGATTTCATTGTGAATTAGTTCCAGTTTCTTCATGTTTCTAAGGTAAACAAAGCTTATATTTAAATGTTTCGATGAAATTAGAAATATATATAAATAAATGTTATAAATTTTAGAAACATTAATTATACTTGCACTGATAGCTGCATTGGCTTGCTGTCAGGTTTCTGATGTCGCGCTCTGGCATTGAAGGGAGTAGAATATGATTTACCTCGTGCCGGTACACTTCGTCAAAGTCAGTGCCATACAGGCTGTCCAGAACCTTGATTAGGCCCAGACCAGGGTATGCAACTCCAAGAACCCCTTCTCCAAGCTCGCCCTGCGTTGCTCTGATTAATTTTATGCTGCCGGGCGATAATAAGAAATAGTCAGCAACATTTTTTTTCTTTTGTTCATCAGGCAGTTCATAATAGACAGCCAGGATTCCTTTTTGTTGCTCTGGGTCAAAAGCATGGTAGTAGCCTTTGAGATTAATTTTTCTTTTAAGTTTGTGTTCAAATCTGTTTCTTGATTCTTCATCTTCCAGCACCTCTTCTAGTCCAAGCTCTTTGTCTTTTTGGTTGACTTCCTCAAACAAGATATCATCAGCAGGATGCTTTTCCTCAACCTCCTGCAGCCTGCTCTGGGTTAGGAACATGTAATACATGAATATCTTCTGCGGGTCAAAGTGTTTGAGCTTAGAATCTTCTTTGGTTTTTTTCTCAATCTCGTTAATAAAACTAAATTCCATTTTATACGACAAAAATATCAGACATAAGAAATGATGTCTTTGACACTTATATTTGTTTTGCAGAAAACTGCGACAAAAAAGTCATATTAAGCTTGTAGGTAGCTACCAAAAACCAAAAGATGCTGAAAAACAAAAAGTGTTTTTGGCATCTTCAAAAATCAAAGATTTTCGAAAGATTTAAATATGATTTCATACAAATTAGTTATTAATTAATAACCATTGGTGATGAATATGCCTAAATTAATGCAAAAAGAAAGAAAACTGGAACATTCCCCTACTTTGAATACTGTTCTTATGGTGGAGGATGTCCTAAAGAATATTGATGAAAGCATTGTCACAGTTGCTGAACTTAAGACAAAACTTCCTAGGATGGTAAACCATAACATGCTTATGATTATCTTGAGATATCTTGAGGAAAGCAGCAAGATTGCTGTAAGTATGAGGGGTATTACCTGGATTCATAACACAAATCCAGACTTAAGAAAAGCGATAAGAGTGGGCATGGAATTATGAAAAAGTAAATTTCCCATATAATTTCTCAGAATTATCGTATCTACTCAAGAAGCAAAAAAGATATAAACCTGAAGTCAATCTAGACTAAAAAAAGAGGTGAATAGCCTCGAATCTTTCTCGGGGATTAATGGGGGGGTTAATTATGGGAAGTGTAAAAGATACAACAATTCTTGTGAAGGCATTTGAGAATTTGCAGGGAGTTGGACAGTTTATTTTTTCAGACAGGTACAGTGTCAAGGACTGGGGTGAGATGCCTGATGAGATAAAACACAAGGGAGTTGCGCTTGCAGTGATGGCAGCATTTAATTTTGAACAGCTCAAGAAAAAGGGAATATTTTCACACTACCAAGGTCTTTCTCGGGCTGGGAGATTACTATCATTTGATGAATTAGGAGATGGTGGCATGGGCTCTAATGTGATGCAGTTCAAGCTTGGCAGGGTGTACAAGCCTATTGAGAGATTGAACTATAATGGGGAAACACAAAAGGAAGAAGCAACATATGATTATTCTTTCTTCGATGTAAATCGCGGAGAAATTAATAATTTTGTTGTTCCGCTGGAGATTATTTTCAGGAACGGCCTTCCTAAAGGAAGCTCTGTTTTTAAGAAGATAGAGAGAGCAAAGGAGTATGAAGACCCTGTTGACCGTGAGCTTGAACTGAAAAAAGTCTATGAACCGCTTGGTTTGACAAGTGAACCAAAAGAAGGAGATATGCTTCCACAGCCAACTATTGATTATACAACTAAGTTTGAGCCAACTGACCGCAAGTTGTCTGATTCTGAGGCCTATAAAGTCAGCGGACTGCCAGAACAGGTATTTGTGGAGGTAAGGAGAACTGCATTGGCAGCGAATAATTATATCAATGAGAGGGTTCAGCAGACTGGATTAGGCAATCACTGGGATGGCAAGGTTGAGGTCTTATATTTCAATGGGCAGATATATCTTGTTGATGTTGTTGGTACACCTGATGAGAACAGAATTGGTGACTATAACAAGGAAGTTCTTAGGCAGTACTATGACAAGAACCAACCTGAATGGGTTGCAGCAATTGAGGAATTCAAGGGAACAGGCGAGGGCTGGCAGGATAAATGTCCAATTAAGCCAAAAAATTTACCACCTGAACTCACAAAGCTGGTCTCGGAGATGTACATGGCAGTCTGCAACCAGTATGTTGGCAGGGAAATATTCACAGATGTGCGTGACCTTGATAGGGTTATGCAAGATATTAGACCCTTAAGGGATTGAGGTGAATTAAAATCGCAGATGACCTTGATTTGGTTTCAAAATTGAGTGAAGCAAAGATAGCTTCTGAGGAACAGTCTCTCCGGTGTGTCTCACCAGATGATGCAAAGTATAGGAAAACAACTGAACATCTTGCACCTTACCTAAGCGCTGATGCAGAGTGGAGAAAGTATGCTGAAATCCAACTAGTTCTTCTTCAGACAAGAAAGGAGTTTGGCAAGGCTGAACAGAAGCATGTTGATGAGGTTGAGGCTGCGCTTGGTCAAATAAGCCCTCTTAACATGGCTCTTTTGGAAGAGCAGGTTACCCACCATGACCAGCTGGCTGTTATTGAGGAAATCGGAAGGTTTGTATCTCCGGAAACAAAGGCATTGTTGCACCCAGGCACAACATCATATGATATTCTTGACACTGCAAGGTATTTGCTTTTTCAAGATGCATGGTCTGATATAATGAGGCCAGAGATTGAAAAATCAATAAAAACTCTTTGCGATTTTTCTGAGACAACCCTTAAAACCCTACAGGCTGGCAGGACGCACCTGCAAAATACATCGCCTGTTCCGTTTGGAGCTACGCTTGCTCAATATGCAAGGAGGTTTGCTGAGCGGGTTGAGCTTTGCGATAATTATTTTGGGAATCTGAAAGGAAAGGTTTCTGGAATTGTTGGTACTGGAGCAAGCATTGACATGGTCTTTGGCAAAGGAAAATCAATTGAATTTGAAAAAGCAGTCTTAGACAAATTAGGCATGAAACCAGACTATGCAGCAACACAGATTGTGCAGAAAGAGTGGGTAGCTGATGTTGGTCATGGCCTAACATCCCTGATGCATGTGCTGTATGATTTCTCAGAAGACATGAGAAAACTATATTCTACAGCAATCTCTGAGGTTACATCCAGGGCAAATGCAAAAAGGCTTGGCGGCTCAAGTGCAGATGCTACTAAGAATAATCCTATACATTGGGAGAATATCAGCGGTACTGTTGGGCTTATAGAAGGTGGGATGAGGGCTTTGTATTCCCTGATTCAATCTGATTTTCAGAGAGACCTGCGGAATTCCAAGCCAGCAAGATACCAACCGCAACAAATGATGTGCGAGTTGTATGAATCATTTACACGATTGAATAACCGCTGCCTTTCCCAATTATCTGTTAATGAGGACAGATTGAATGAAAATCTTGAATCAGTCAGGCAAAAACCAAGTGAAGCAATGGTTGCAATATTAAGAGGCGAAGGCTGGCTTCACCCAGAATATGGTCCAGGTCATACCTTTGTTAAGGAGATTGCTAAGAATATGCTCAAGACCGGCAATGGCCTATTGGAGACTGCACTCAAAGATCCTCATTTCCAGCAGGTGTATAACCAGCTTCCTACTGCGAAAAAAGCAATCCTAAATGGCAAACTTGAGAATTATCTTGGTTCAGCTGCAGAAAAAGCCCAGCTTAACATAAGCTTTGCAAGAGAAGTGGTAAACCAGATTCCATTTGGAAAAGACAATTACTGATTATTTCTTTTTAGGCTTTGACTTTACTTTCTTAAGCACTCTTTTCTTTATATCAGTGTTCATTGCTGTGAGCTTCTTCCTTATATTAACGTCAATGTTGTGCATTTGCTTTTTCAGCTTCTTATTCTCCAGCTTTAGTTTTTTGTTCAAACCAGAGTTCACTTGCTGCAGCTGCTTCCTAAGCTTTCTGTTATCATCAGCCAGGCTTTTGTTCTGCTTTCTCATAGCATCAAGTGTTTGCTTAAGTGCAATAACTGATCCGTTGACCTTTAACATGCTGTGCAAGCTTGTACCATGGCTTGTCATGAGCTTTGCAGTGCTGCTTTCAATCAGTTTCTGCCTCTTGTCAAGAATTTCAAGGGTGTTCACAGATTCATTCTGGAACTTTGTGTTGTCTTTGCCCAGCCTGTCAAATGCAGCATCAAGTCTCTCAATATCCTGCCTGACCAAGCTGAATGACTCCCTTACCTTGTTTAGAATTGCATCAGTTTTGCTCATATTGTTTCACCTTTGCTACTGAGAAGTAGAACAGATACTTATACTTTTGCAAAATTTTTATTATATTCTCTAAAAAACCATAATCTTCTGGAATGTACCATTCCAGAGGTTCAGAATTGCCTAACAATTCCGAAACCTTTATATATAATTAATCATTTTCTAATAGTAACAAAATGAAAAAATCAATACTAATTTTGGGATTAATTGTATTTGTCGTTGCTTTGCTTAGCCAGGCAGTGTTTGCAGGAACATACTATTACGGCGGACAGGCATTGTATTCTGACCATGCTAACTACAATAACTACGGACAATACGGTAATTACGGTAATAACTATGGAAACTACTATGGCAACTCACCTGATTATTATTATCAGGGGCAGTACCAATATACACAGCCATATGGGCAGGGCTTTCCAGACCAGTATTTCTATAGGGGAAGGAGCCCATCAGATTACGCTGGAAGGTATCAGAACTGGGGATCACAGTATGATTACAGCAATGTAAATATCTACGACAAGATAACCTACGAACACAGAGAAGTTTATGACTTTGAGAGAGCAAGGGCATACTCAACCGGAAACTACAGGTACAATTACCTTAACCCAGGATATTATAATTACCCTGGCAATAGCTATTATTTTGACGGGTATGGCAGAAACATTTATTAATGACATACCATCAAAGCTAGCAGGGGGGTGGTTTTGATTAAACAAAAGATTATACTTGCTTTATTTTTCTCATTGTTTCTAGCAGTAACTACAGTTTCAGCATTTTCCTATAATCCATATGACCTGCATGATTATTATGAAATTGATGCCAAGTATCAATACTGGAAAGGGTATAGCGATGCCTATGATTCTGCCTATGAAATGGGCTATGAACGCGGAAGATACCAGTTCAAGAAATTCACGTGGGACAATCCCAGATATCTTCCATATTATTACGGCGATGAATGGTATGATGAGATTAATTATTACAACCTTCTGAAATTGTACAAGCCAGATGGCAAGCACTGGAAAAAGGAATGCTATGGGCGCAGGTGCATGTGGTATGACCTGCATGACCCAGATGACTACATACGGTACATAGATATCAAATATGAGAAAGGTGAAAAGGCAGATACAGATACAGATACAGACAAGTGGTGCTACCACAAATACCAGGGATATTATTACTGCTGAAAATGTCTGGACAGAGGCCAGCAAGTTTTGGACTTTTTTTTGAGAATCTTCCTTCTTTAGATGAAATGATTTATAATATTGTGGAGCAGAATGATGTCAGTGACTTAAGCATTGCAATATATTCTCCTTGGCATGATGAATTAGTGGATGATTTTCTAAAAGAGGATGAGGAATACGCAGAAGACTATGGTATGGATAAGTATACACCTCCTGTTGCAAAGATACCGCTTAGTTCATATGTACTCAAGGATAAACCATTTGAGAAACTAGGAGAGATTCTCCTCCAGGATTATGCCTGGGGATTTTGCTCTGATGTTAAGATACTAAGCTTTTCTAACCTAGTACACACTCATGGGAAGACAAAGGGGATAAAAGAAGATGGTGGAAACCGTCACTTGATTCACCTGGACTTCCAATGTGATAAATCTGAAGAGGCGTTGAAGGAAGTTGCAGATGCTATCTATTATACCCTGGAGATTGAAAGTGGATTTATCCTAGATTCTGGACGAAGCTATCATTTCTGGGGCGATAAACTTATGAGACCAGGTGAGTGGAAGAATTTCATGGAGTTTATCAAGGAGGTTCCAAGCATTGGAGAGCATTGGCCTGGGTTTCAGCTGGAAAGGGGTTATAGTGTGCTGCGCTTTTCAAAATCATCATATCATCCTGAAAGACCGGTTGTGATTGCCCGCCTTGAAGGCGACAAGAGGCAGGGTACTCTGTTTAAAGAAAAACCTTAAATATCATCTGTAGCTGAATTTCTTGCATGAAAAAATCAAAAGAACTAGGGGTGGCTATTAAGGCTGCGCGCAAAGCAGGCACTATTCTGATGAAGCACTACGGCAAGCTTAAGTCTGTGCAGTACAAGAAATATCAGGACATGGTGACTGTTGCTGACAAGCAGGCAGAGAAGGCAATCATTGAGATTATCAAGAAGGATTATCCCGAGCACTCAATCTATGGCGAAGAGACTGGCAGACACATGAAGAAGTCTGACTATCTGTGGGTTATTGACCCGCTTGACGGCACAACTAATTTTGTGATGCAGGTGCCTTTCTTTAACACTGCAATATCCCTAAGTTATAAGAATGAGGTGGTTGCTGCAGTTGTGCTTTCACACTTTTCAAAGGAGCTTTTCTATGCAGAGAAGGGCAAGGGCGCTTACCTGAATGGCAGGAGGATTCATGTTTCAGACAAGAAGAATTTGAAGTACTGCGTGTGCACATTCTGCCATGCGAATTCACAAAAGGCTCTTAGGAAATGGGTGCGTATCTATAAGAGAACCAGACTGAGTAAGGTGAGGCATTTCAGGCAGATGGGTTCAGCCCAGCTTGAGCTTTCATATGTTGCGTGCGGCAGGGTTGAGAGCTACCAGGCGCTTGAGCTTAACATTTATGATGTTGCAGCTGGCTCATTGCTGATTAGGGAGGCAGGCGGAAAGGTGACTGACTTTGCTGGCAAGAAGTGGACATCTAAGTCTAAGGATATTCTTGCTTCCAATGGCAAGATTCATAGCAAGTTGTTGAAGTTAATAAACAAGAAATGATTTTTGTTATCCATTAAACACTTTGCGGATTTTCCTGAATAATCCTGGCAGTTTCTTTGGACCGAGGATTACAAAAATTATCAGCAATACCAGTAAAAAGTTTGTTAGGTTAAATATGCTCATTGTAAAACACCTTCGAGGGTGGAGAATAAACTAATATTTAAATATTACCTATTAGTTACACATCTGCATGAAGAAATTTAATGTAATGGGTAAGAACAAGACCAAGGTTGCCTTGCTGAAAAAGAGGATGAGCAAGCTTGGTTTTGTGCTGAGCTCAAAGCCAGAGTTTATTGTTTCTTATGGCGGCGACGGAACATTCCTGTGTGCTGAACGCGTTTACCCTGGAATTCCAAAGCTGCTGTCAAGGGAGAGTTCTATCTGCCAGAAGTGCGGCAATATGCTTCTAGGGCATGTGCTTGAGCTTGTGTACAAGGGAAAGATTAAGGTAAAGGAATACTGCAAGGTTGAGGCAGTTGCTGGCAAAAAGAAATTTCTGGCAACCAATGACATTATCATAAGGAACAGCTTTCCAGGGCATGCAATTAGGTTTACTGTTGCTATAGACGGCAAGAAAAGTGATTTGATGATTGGCGATGGTATTGTTATTGCATCTGCATTTGGCTCAACAGGATATTTTCATTCAATAAGTGGCAAGAGTTTTTCAAAGGGAATTGGGGTTGCATATAATAATGTGATTGGCAATCCCAAGCATCGCGTGCTGCAGAGCAGCTCAAAAGTGACATTCCAGCTTGTGCGCGGCGAAGCAGTTGTTGTTGCTGACAATAATAGGGATTTTGTGAAGCTGAAAGGCAAGGGTTCTGTAAAAATTAAGGCAAGCAGGAAGCTTATAAGGATCATTGTTGTTTAATTTCTCTAACATGTGTTAAATCATTTAACCAAACATTGTTCATATCATTTTCTCGTTAAGTCATTTAACATGGAAAGATTTATATATTAACTATGTTAAACTATTTAACATTATGGAATTCAAGCAAAAAGACCAAATTCTGTTGGAGAATGCTAAGGAGTTTTACTTAAGTGGAAAGGACAATCTAGATAAAAAACGTTTCAACGCAGCAACAGACTCTTATTTTAAAGCATTGGTAACTCTCTGCGACTTAGCAATATACAACTCAATAAGAAGGCTTCCGTCAAACCACACTGAACGGTTCGACCTTCTAAAAATACATTTCCCAGATGTGCTGAAAATAGTTTCCAAACTTTTTAAGAGGTACAGGCGAACCTATAATATGAAAGCTGACATAGATGATGCAAATGCAACGCAGGAAGGATTTAAGGAAGCAGTTGAGCTTCTCAAACTTAAAGAAAAAGTCAAAGACCTTCTTTGACAAGAATAAAGATATTGTAATTGATATCTTGCTATTTGGCTCTATAATCCAGAAAAATGTCAGGCAAACAGATGTTGATATTACTCTGATAACTCAGACAGACAAGAAAAAATCTATTGAGCTTGCAGACCAATTTGAAGAAATCTTGGGGGAAAACTTCCATGTGACATATAATTGTATCTCTGACTTGTTTAGCAAGAAGGAGCCAATCTGGTTGAGTCTTATCCATGAGGGAACAAGCCTTGTAACAGGCAAGAAACTTGTTGAAAATCTATTTCTTGAGCCCAAAATATTGTATAATTATTCATTAACTAATCTCCAATACAAAGATAAAGTAAGATTCTTTTATGCACTCAAAGGCAGGAAACAAGAGGGCATACTTAAGATGACAAAATCTCTGCAGCTTGCCAAAGGAGTATTTCTCACACCTGTTGAATTCGACAGGGAGATTGAAGATTTCTTTAAACAGTGGGGTATTGTTTACCATCGCAGAAGGATATTAATTGAGCAGTAAACACTTCACCACTCTTCTATAGAATACTTGTTAACTATCTTCTAACTCTTTTACGAATTCCCAAGCATATTTCCCTTTTTTCTTTCCTTCTAATCCGATTATTACATTCTTTGAACCATACTGCTCTGCAAAAAAATTAAGTGTTTTTGTATCAGCGTTTTGAAAATTTAATTTTACTTCAATTGCATAAATCTGTTTATTCTTTATAATAAAATCAATCTCCTGCTTATTTGTAGTCCTCCAAAAATTGACATTATGGTTATTTTTCATTAATTCTAAGAATACGAATGTTTCAAAAACATTTCCCATGATTATCTTTGGAAACTCTTTTAACCAAAGCAAATGCATCATTCCTGTGTCTAAAAAGAAAATCTTTGGATTTTTAGATAATTCACTTCTTAAATTCTTGTGAAAAGGTGTGATCCTCTTGATAATAAAAGTATTTTCAAGTAAATTGAGATATTCGTCAATTGTTTCACGATTCATTCCAAGAGTGTTAGAAAGCTCAGAAACATTCAGCAATTGCCCTGATTGAGATGCTAAAATCTGTAATAGCTTATTAAAACTAGAAATATTTCTTATATTTCCAATATCTCTTATATCTTTTTTAATATATGTGTTTATTATCTGAGATAACATAACCTGCTTTTTTTCTTCTGATTTCTCCAAAACTATCGCAGGGTACCCACCATATTTTATATATTCTTTTGCTAATAAAACCAATTCTTTATTTATTGTTCTTGAATTGTTCTCTGTTAGGTTATATTTTTTATTCTTAAATGTTAAAAATTCTTCAAAATTCAGAGGATGCATCTCAAAACAAACAATTCTTCCGACTAAACTATTTTTAAATTTTTTCTTGATTTCAAAAGTTGATGAACCAGAAACCAATAGTTTTATTCTAGGGTAGTGGTCGTGCATAATTTTAATAAAATTAGTTGGGTTGTCAAGGTACTGTATTTCATCAATTATCAGATAAATTTGTTTATTTTCATCAGCACCTTTTTCTATTAAATATTTGTAAACAGTTTCAGCGCCCTGATTGCATAATTCTAAAAGATTCATAAGTTCTAAATCAAAATAAAAAACATTATCTCTTAATGGTTTTAGATTGTGTTCAATTAAGTATTTCAACAAGGTGGTTTTACCAACTTGTCTAGCTCCGTAGACCACAATTGCTTCTTTTGAATCAAGATACTTTTCTATATCTTTAATCAGTTTCCTTTTGTAAATCTGTTCTGTCATTTTTCTGTGTTTACTATGTAATTTATTATGTTATTTGTATAGTATGTTATGCATATTATATAAGGCTTTCGATATTTACACCTACATTCATTACCACTCTTCTATAGAAAACAAACCTTTTATACTATATTCTTCAATTTATGGTTTATGGTAGGTATACATCCAGTGTTGCACAAATGGGTTGTGGAAAACATAAGAATTGGCCATGACCTTAACCTGCTCAGGCAGAAGCTTCAGCAGAGCGGGCATGACCCTTCTATTGTAGACCATATTGCAGCTGAGCTAAAGGAGGCTGAGAAAGAGGACAAGTTTCCAGCTTATATTATTAATTACCTTAAGTTTGCTTCTGGAAAAGGCCACACCCATGAAAAGATTCGGCAGAATCTCAGGAGTAATGGGTTTAATGACGATGATATTGATTACCTTATCAAGAAGCATGCTGCAAAGCCAGAGAAAAAAGAACCTGTAAAAAAGAAGAAAGACGTCATGCCATTAATAATCATTCTGGCAATTATCATAATTGCGGCTGTTGTCATCTTTGGCATTAGGCCTAACATCGGACCAGGAACAACTACAACTGCTGCTGGGGCTACAACAACCACCCTCCCTGGGCAGGGAGCAGAAACACCGCTTCTTAACATAGATGTGACCAGGTCATACTTCTATAATCTCCTGCTGGAGAATGTGTCAGATGGAGTTAAGATTGACGGAAGAGGATTTGTTGTTTATCAAACAGACTTGGAACCAGGAACATACAAGTTTGAGCTGGTTGCTAGGGCAGACATCGGAACAAATTCTGAATTTTACCTGCCAAAAGATTACTTTGCAAATCGAAGTTTAAATAACCTGCTGATTAAAATAGAGGAGCACACATATTCAGATAAATATGTGCTGGACTTGGAAAAGCACGGCTTTTACCATGGCTGGCCCACTATAGCAATAGCAACAGATAATGAGGTTCTTGGCATGTTTTCAGTAAATTCCAGCACCTGGAAATCCTTCTCCTTTGAAGCAGAGATAACCAGCCAGAACATTTGGGTATTCAAGTTTGAGGGGTTTCCTGTTCTGAAAATCAACAAGACAACTGTTTCTGACAGGAACCTTTACCTGAACAGGATAAATGTTTATTCAGGATAATCCTTTCCTGTTCTTCTCAACTTTTATGTGTTTTCCTTGTTTTATCTTTTTTACCGTCTCTTTGTAGGCAATATCCTCAATTTTCTTTATTATCTTGTCTGGAATATCTACTCCCAGGTCTTGCTTTAGTTCCGAAATAAAATCATACAGGCTTAGTGGGACAATATCCCCCATAAGTTCCATCTGTGCTATGCTTTCGTTTATGATAACATCCCAGTTAATGTCTGCTCTCTTTATCAGCTCTGCTGCATCCAGCCTGTCACCTGCCCTCTCTGTTGCGCATTTGAGCAGTATTATGTCCTCTGGCGAGATTATTTTTACTATGAGATTTCCATATTCATATACGCCTGTTATCCTCTCTTTCATTGAGGCAGTGAACTTGAAACTGACTATTCTGTCAAAGAACAGGTCAAACCTGTGCTCACCTCTTTGCAGCAGCACCGGAACCTCTTTCTTGTTGAAGTACACTAATTTAGAATCCCTTTCCCTGAATCCAAGGCCCTTTAATATCTTTATCATTAACTGCCAGTCTTTTTCACTGGAAAACACAACATCAATATCCTTGGTTACATCCTTTGCCTTGTAGTACATCATTGCAGAGCCGCCTATCACAAAACACTCTACCTTTTTCTTTAGTTTCTCACCTATTAAAGAGAATAAATCCTTCTGTTCTTCTAATCCTATCATTCTTTGTACCTCTCCAAATCTGCTTTGTTGAATGGAATGAAAACATTGTATTTTTTTTCAATATCTTTAAAATCATCTGATTTCATCTTTGGAATTATGTATTTGCTCCTGTCTTTTGCTTTCAATAATTTGTTTCTTATCCTCCCATCTATTTTCTTTACTCTTATGAACTGCTTTGCCAGTTCATGTAGGGCACCCACCTTGTTCCTGCAGTCCTTATCCTTGGCGTATGTGTAAAGCTTTGACCAGTTATTTATCCTGTTGAACAATGCCAGCGATGCCAGTATTGTCCTGAACTTTTCTGTTGTGATTGCCCTGATTAAGGCACCCTCAACCGTTACCTTTTGCCTTATTATCCTGTGTTCATAGGGCTCGACAATTTTTATCCTGGAGTATTTGTTTATTGTTTCATACAAGCCAGGGTTTCCTGTTTTTACTAGACTTATGAGTTTAATCTTGTACATCCTTGGCTGCTTTCCCCCGCCAGATGTTTCCACAAAACCTTTCTTTCTCAGGAAATGCAGGTATTTGATGGCAGTTGACCTGCTGATGCCCAGTTTCTTCATTACAGATTTTATTGTCTGCAGCCCTTCTAATCTTCTTGCAAGTTCTATGGATTCCATGATTTGGGTAATGTATACAAACTAATATATAAATTTTACTATTTTTTGCCTAAAAATCAAAACATTTAAATCTAAATTATACTCAATAGTATTCAGTTGAATACTAAAACATGTAAAATGTATACAAAAACGCAAATCAAAATAATGCAATTATTTGTTTCGCAGATTACAAAGAGATTTAACCAGGAAATCAAGAATATTATCAAATAATGATTTCCAAAATTGGTTGTTGTGCTTAATCTGCAATTCATCACCACTAACCTGCGAGAAGATAACCAAAAGATTACATGAAAACCGAATGGGGCTGATTTCTACAACGCTGATTTGTGGATTTCCATAATCTGTTCTTGCAAAATATCAACATATTCTTCATCTAATTTGTCAAGTAATGCTCTGATTTTTAATACAAATTCTTTTGCTTGATTAGTTGTTTTATCACTTTCTTTAATAAATGTATTTGTTCCATATTGCGCAGTTTCCCTTAAATTCTTTGCAGACCAAAGGTAGTCTAATGTTTTTTCTTCAATTATTAATTGTTCAATGTCTTCTTTCTCTTCCTTTAGTTTATTGAATTTTTCCAGTAATTCTTTATCAACATGTTCAGAGAAAAAATATTCCAGAACTGCAACAGTTGTTGCATGGTCCTTGCTCTCTAGACCAATCTTAGACAAAGTAGCAATTACTGCATGGTACATGGCATAGTAAGCAACTACAACAACCCAGTCAGTATGTTTTAAGTTATTTAGGTCACCCATTACAATTAAGTTATGTCTAGACTTATTAATATGAGCATCAACAAGCTCGTTATCTGATTCTGTTATTTTTAATCCTCTCTCTTTCCTTTTTTCTCTCTGGAATGCTTTAATTATAATCTGTTTAGGTTTTTTCATTTGTGTACACCTCTTGGATAAAAAATTCATAACCATATAAAATAAGATGGGATTTTATGATTTCCTTTATCAGCAATTCAGATTTTTTTTTCTTTATTTCTTCTTTAGTCAAATTTACAACAGACACGTTTTTTCCATACTCTGCATGGATTTTTCTGATTTGCTTTGCAAAATCTATTTTTTTATAAGTTATTATTAAAATATCTATATCACTTTCTTTGACGTATGTATCTTTTGCTACTGAACCAAAAACAGTAACATTGACCAATTCTTTATTCTTAATTTGCTCTAAAAAATCTGTTAGAATTATCTTAAGTTCTTTGTTTCTTGTATAAAAATTTTCTAATCTCTGTGTTTCAATTAACTCACATAGTTTTAATGTCGTGTTGTTTTTTAGATTCAGTGAATATAACAACTCTTTTCCAAGTTTTCTCTCATTTAAGATTTTATATCCTTTTAATAACTTTAACTGTCTGCTTACTGAAGAAGTGCTTATGTCTCTTTTTTTAGCAATCTCTCTTAAATAACACTCTTTTCTTTCCTTAACCAAGAGTTCTATAATCTGAAAAGCTATTTTGCTGATTTTCACCTTGTTAATGAGAAAACAAGCATTAGTATATAAACGTTCTGTTTTTGGAACTTACGTTCTGTTTTTGGAACTTTCTTTTTCATCACCACTAATCTTTTAAGGTTTTAGTCTTTTTTCTATATCCTTCAAGTCAAAGCAGAAGACTCTTTTTTTGTTGTATTCTATGATTTTTTTTGAGAATGACTTTGCGAATATGGCATAGGTTTCTTTCCTTTACCTGCTGTTCCAGTCCACATGCCTGCTTTTTTCTTCCAATCG
>JAFCCF010000087.1 GCA_017610325.1 Candidatus Aminicenantota bacterium
AAGAAAAATGACAGGACAGAACATACAACCGATTTTCATATTACCTGAGGGTTCAAGCAGGACTTCAGGCAAGAATGCACAGCGAACAAACATAATGGCAGCTAAGATGGTTTCTGAGGCAGTTCGCTCAACACTAGGGCCAAAAGGCATGGACAAGATGCTTGTGGATACTCTTGGAGATATAGTTGTTACAAATGACGGAGTCACAATCCTTGAAGAGATGAGCATCGAGCATCCAAGCGCAAAGATGATTGTGGAAGTAGCTAAAACCCAGGAAGAGGAAGTGGGTGACGGAACAACCACTGCAGTTGTGCTGGCAGGAGAACTTCTAAAGCAGGCTGAGGTATTGCTTGACCTGGAGATTCATCCAACAATAATTGCAAAAGGCTACAGGATGGCTGCAGAAAAATCAGCTGAAATCCTTGAAGCAATGGCTGAAAAAGTAACAGCAAAGGATGTGTCTACACTCCAGAAGATTGCAGTGACTGCAATGACTGGCAAGGGTGCAGAAACAGCAAAAGAAAAGCTTGGAGATGTCACTGTCACAGCAGTCAGGCAGGTCATGGATATCAAAGAAGATGGCACAATTACGTTTGACACAGGAAACATCAAGCTTGAGAAAAAGGTTGGTGCAAGTGTTGACAGCACAGAATTAGTAGATGGAATCGTACTTGACAAGGAAAAGGTGCATGCTTCAATGCCAAGCTATGTAAAAGATGCAAAGGTTGCTTTGATTGACTCAGCAATTGAAGTCAAGAGCACTGAAACAGATGCAAAGATTCAGATTAATGACCCAAATCAGATGCAGGCTTTCCTGGACATGGAAGAAAAGATGCTGAGGGACATGGTTGAGAAGATTGTTAATTCTGGGGCAAATGTTATTTTCTGCCAGAAAGGAATTGATGATGTTGCACAGCATTTCCTTGCAAAGAAAGGCATCTATGCTGCAAGGAGAGTAAAGAAATCTGACATGGAAAAGCTTGCAAGGGCAACTGGTGCAAAGGTTGTCACAAACCTGGATGACTTGGAAAGGGAAGACCTTGGCAAAGCAGGTGTTGTTGAGGAAAAAAAGGTTGGAGACGAGGACATGACCTATATCAAGGGGTGCAAGAATGCAAAAGCAGTCACAATCCTGGTCAGGGGCGCTACAGAGCATGTTGTTGATGAAATCAAGCGTGCAATGGAAGATGCAATCGGCGATGTTGCAGCCAGCCTAAGGACAGGCAAGATTGTTGCTGGTGCAGGTGCTCCAGAGATTGAGCTTTCAAAAGCTTTAAGGAAATTTGGAGACTCATTAAGCGGCAGAGAGCAGCTTGCAGTAAATGCATTTGCAGACGCTATTGAGATAATTCCAAGGACACTTGCAGAGAACGCTGGCTTAGACCCAATTGACATGCTGACTGAACTTAAGGCAGCTCACGACAAAAAACAGAAATGGGCTGGCATTGACGTGTTTAGGGGCAAGGTTGTTGATGCGTGGAGAATGGGTGTTGTAGAGCCACTCAAGATTAAGACTCAGGCCGTCTCAAGCGCAGCAGAGGTTGCAGTGATGATTCTGAGAATTGATGATGTCATTGCATCCAGCGGCTCAGGAGGCGGTCCAGAAGGAGGAATGCCACCAGGAATGCCACCAGGAATGGGCGGCGGAATGCCACCAGGAATGATGTAATTTTATTTTTTTCTTTTCTTTTTTGTAACCAACTTGTGAATACTAAAAATCAAAAGGTTTTTATGGTAAATACTTTTTATAGTAATTTATGAACAAACCATCTTGGCTTGAGAAAAAAACAGTAAATGAAAATTCTCAGATGTACGCTAGAAAATTTCTTGGTGATACTGAAAAGGTAGCTGCAGGTGTGTTTGGTATTATAATTGGATTTTTTGGTTATCTTGCAGGCCAAAGTCTTGGAGAACCAACTGGAGCTGAGAAAGTTTTGCAGATATTTGACTATTCAGTTTGTGGTAGTTCCGGATTAACAGGTTCAACTCTTGTGCTGATTTACACTCCAAAGGCAGTCTATGACTCATGCAGGGCTGGCGTAAAAAAGCTACAATATAAGGGGGTGCTTCCAATCAAATAGAATTCTTGACAATAAACTCAGAAATTAGCTTCATCATCTTATCAAAATCTGCTTCTTTGCTGAACCTGTGATCAGCCCCAGGAATGATTTCAAGTTTACAGTTTTTAATTAGAACGGCCATCTTCCTGCTGTTTTCAACAAGAACACTTTCATCTGCATCTCCATGAACAATTATGGTTGGAACCTTAATCTTCTCTGCAGCTTCCATGTCTGATACAGGGCACTTGAGCGCAAGCACACACAGGTCAGGAGTTTTTGCAGCAGCACAAAGGCTTGCCAAGCCCCCGTAACTTGAACCCATCAAACCAATCTTTGTATAACCAAGGTGTTTTACAAAGTTTATTGCTCTGAGTGCATCATCAACAACTTCTTCAGGTGTTGCTTCT
>JAFCCF010000088.1 GCA_017610325.1 Candidatus Aminicenantota bacterium
TAACTCTACTTCTCTAAAGGAAGCAATAGGTAAGATGGAAGGCGCTGGATCATTTATAGCACAGTCTCCAAGCTATACTCCAATGACTTCACAAACATCATTTA
This sequence comes from Candidatus Aminicenantota bacterium, assembly GCA_017610325.1. Lineage (GTDB taxonomy): Archaea > Nanobdellota > Nanobdellia > Woesearchaeales > JAFCCF01 > JAFCCF01. The sequence goes on from JAFCCF010000088.1 coordinate 105, forward strand.
GTAACCGAGGAGATATGACGAAGAACTTCTATGGTGGTGTAGGAAGCACTGATGAAGAAAATCCAATGGGCTGAGGCAAAGAAGCCCAGTCTATATGAAAACACTCAAAGAATTAGCAGAAGAACTAGAAAAAAAGTATAAGAACTTCTTTCAATATACCGTACCCCAGAAAGCAGCTCAGATTGCCAGTAAACCAAAAGTAACTCAGGCTGCACAGAAATTTCAAACAAAAACAACTCGCCTAGCTGAAAAAGCTATTCCCTTTGTTCCTCCAGCACGAGTTATCAGAGACTTCCAAGTGGGCAGACAACAACCCTTTAATGTAAAACAAGCTGTTAAAAGTGTTCCCTCTTATATTTCGTCTCTTGAACAAACTCCAAAAAGGTTTGCAAATCAATATTTGAGAGCGCCTTATACTGGTCAAATATTCCCACAAAGACGAGCAAATATAGAGGCAGGCATAATGCCTTTTCCAAAAGGCAACACCCCAGAGGCTATTGAATTTGCAAAAATATCTGGTCAGATGGTTCTTACTTCTCCTCAAGCAATCGGAGCATTCACACCCCAAATAGCAAGAAGTGTATTGAAAGTTGGTAAAAATGCTACTCAAGCTGAAATTAAGATTGCAGTAGAAAAGATGCTAAAGAAGAAATTCCCAAACAGAGTTAAAGACTTGGCTAATGCATATAAAGTAAAAGAAGCTGATATTATTTATAAATCTGCAAAAGTTTTGGAAAAGAGAGTTTCACAGTCTTCTGACATAGCCACACAGCAATTTAATAAATTGGAGGCTGAAATGATCAAAGGACCTGGAAAAGTTGGTGTTCAGCAACCAGTGAAAGTAACCAATGTTAAAAGGGTTGGAACAACTGGTAGAGTGATTGGCTCTCCAGGTAATATTACTGATCCACAAGCCTTGCAGAAGTTTAGGAAAACACTAACAAAGAACGCACTTGCTGGAGCAGAAGGTAAGGACTGGTACAAAAAGTCTGGTGAGGCGGTTCTTAAAATGTTTGGTGGAGACAAAGAAAGTGCAAACAAGTTTTCTCAACTACTGGCTATTTACTCACCTGCAACTGCCGTAGATCAGAACTTTGGGAATGCCCTGAAGGCTTGGTATCAATACCAAAACAATCAACCAATAAAAGCAGGCAGGTTTGGATGGATGGACAAGACTGCGGACAATTTATTAAACAAGGGTGTTAACTGGGAGGGTAGAAAGACAAATTCGTTCTATAAGAACCTTGTAAAGACTTTTGATCCAAGCGTTGATGATGGGTCTGTTACCATAGATATGTGGATAATGAGGGATTTTGGTTACAAAACGGATTCTCCATCTCCCCAGCAGTATGCGTTTGCTGAAAATGAAATCCGTAGGGTATCTAACAAGTTGGAGTGGAGTCCAGAACAGGTTCAGGCGGGCATGTGGCTTAATATACGAGCAAAATCGTTAGGTAAAGATGTCAAAGAACTACAACCAAGGGGATTTGCTGATGCTGCTATTAAAAACTATGGACAGTTAAGTTGGGAGGCTGCTCCATCAAAATCATCTGGTCTTTTACCAGAACTTCATAATGCTCCAATGGTAGAAAGAATGGAATATCATGCTGCAATGGACAGGGTTTTTTATGATGAGAATGGTAAGGATTTAGTTGCAGAACTGTTGGGATCACCAGTTTCTGGAAGGATAGATGCACCAGGAGTATTTGAAGGACAAATCAATCCCAGTACACAATTTGAAATTCCGATGCCAGTAGGTCATAAAGCTCCTGGAACAATTGAACCAGCAACAAAATCAACAATGGATGTTTATTCAGCCATAAGAGGTAAGTACTCCGTACAAGATGCAGTTGCTTATCACAAACCATTTTATGGAGGGAGTGTTAAAAATGCCAATGGTGTTGAAATAAATTTAGGGAGAATTCTTACCGACAGTGAGGCAATTGCACTAGATAAAGCCATTACTAAAAGGGCTGGAACAACAGAGCTTTCTCCGATTTCCAGCAAAAAAGGTGCGAGGATTTTAAACTTCACTAAGTTAACAAACAAGGAAGTTCATGATATAATAAAAGAGTCAGTCAAGGAAGTATTTCCTAATGAGGATATTAAGTTAGACCTTTTTTCATCTGATGGAAATTATATTTCTAATGACTGGACAAAAAATATACATGGGCAAGATTACAACAAGATTATTACCTCCCACAGACCCGATCTTCTCAGAAGGAGTGACGCTCTATTCGCCCAAAAGGCAGAGGGAGT
>JAFCCF010000037.1 GCA_017610325.1 Candidatus Aminicenantota bacterium
GCACCTTAAGGTCTTTATGCTTTAGTGCCAGTGGAATCTCAGTGCAGCCAAATACAACTGCCTGCGCACCTTTCTTGATTAGATGCTCCCCAGCAAACTTAAGATAATCATGTGGTGCGCCTGTTGAAAGTGCCCCTGCCTTGATTCCTAGCTCACCATAGATTGCTTCCATGACCTTTTTTTTCTGGATATCATCATCTGGCACAATAGTCTTTAATTTGTATTTAGAGAATGCTTTCTCATACAGCCCTGTTTTTATTGTTCCAGTTGTTGCAAGCAATCCAACATTCTGTACCATACCCTCATATTTGCTGGAGATGTACTTAGCAGTCTCATCCATCATGCTGAGGATGGGAACCTTAATGTCTTTTCTAAGCTTGTCTAGCCAGTTATGTGCTGTGTTGCATGGAATGATGATAAAATCAGCACCTGCATCTTCTAGCTTTTTAGCTGATTTTAGCAGATAAGGCAAGGGGTCATCTGCCTTGCCCTGTATTGCAAGAGTCCTGTCAGGTGTTTGCGGCAGTGAATACACAATATATTCAACATGGTCCTGGTCTTTCTTAGCTCCGAGCTGATATGTATAATTAATTATCTTTTTCTGCAGGTCAACTGTCGCATCTGGGCCCAAGCCACCCATTATTCCAATTATTTTCTTTGGTTTCATAACAAGCTGAGAAATATTATGCTATTTATTAAGGTTTTGGCTCAGGAAGGGGCCTGACCTTTGCTGTGCCTCTTATCATCCATGAATCTATACCACCCTCACACCATTTGCAGTCTGCATAGAATTCTTTCACACTAACAAATTCTTTATTCTCAACTGCTCGTAAATAACCCGGAAGATGGAATTCCATGAATGCCCTGAACATATCATTAGTGTACATGGTTGATGGGTATCTTTGGTTATATCTTATTCCTTTGCCAATGCTGATATAGGTATAGTCTTTTTTTTCAGTCACAGAAACTGCCAGGTCAATGGGAATAAATTCAAATATTTCAGAAATATCAGATCTTGTTTCAATCTTATCTTCTGATCCCATCTTCTTTTGGCTGCAGCGGTGTAACCTTTGCTTTGCCCTGTACAGCATAGATAAACCTATCTCCTCTAATCTCTTTCAGCTCATCATGTAACTGATTTCTATAAAACCCTAAAAATCTTTTTTGTTGAACTGTTTCAAAGAAATGTGCAACATGCGCTGCCACAATATCCCTAAATATATAATCACCATTTGAGGGGCATTGGAATAATTTAAAGGTATACGAAGTCAGCTTTCCGCCCCCATTATCCTTATATTTAAGAAGGTCAAAGAATTTCTGGTCTGTTCCATTGTTTCGTCTGACAACCTCCATAGGTAGGTTAAAATCAATAATCTCAAGAGAAATATCACTCTCTGTTTGGATTGCCTGAGAACCAGTGTTAATCTTTTTTTGCATTAAAAATAGTATACTGCAGAAGGTTATATTTAAAAATTGCTGTGATGCAAACTATCTCTTGTAATAGACAAGAATTAGTATGGTTTTACCTTTATACCCCTTATCCTGCTGAAATGCTAGTTCTCTAGATTGAACATAAAATGAGCCCGAGGGGGAGTAAAAAAAGAGATGAGCCTACCCGGATTCGAACCGGGATCTGCCGGTTTCTCCAAAGCTACCGAAGCCGGCTGTTCTATCCATTATACTATAGGCCCTCAATAAAATGAATTTGGGTCAAGTTTCCCATTTAAAATATTTGTTCTTTGTTGATAAGTTGTATTTGGCGGACAAAACCCATACTTTTTCCAAATTAAATATCTTGAAACTTTGCTGGGATTTTTTGACCCAATTAGTAGCATCCAATGCTCAATTGCCTTATTACCTGTAATTTGTAGTATATATTTTAAACTTTCTGTTTCTTTCTTAGGTTTATGGGTATATAACTTACAATTAAATCCAAACCTTTTAACTAATTTTTGGAATCCTCTCGCTAATTCCTGTGAGCACGTACTGAACTTTAATCTAGGATAATAATGATACTTTCTTTGAAACTGAGAAGAATTTTTTATTTTTTTGTCAAAATTTAAACATCCATCTGTATCAAAATATCCTCTTAAAAAAGCACAAGGGATTTTGATTTTTTTACACTCGGAAATTTGTTTTGGAATGGATACAATTGTTGTTTTCTTACCAGATGGAAACCCAAAAGAGGCTAGAGTAAAAACAACTGTTCTATTATAACAACGAAAACCATAAGTTTTCCTTAATGGGAAACAAACACCTTTAATAGATAACTTAAACAATTTATTGATAAGAGGGATTACATAATTATCATAATATTCTTTTTCTTCAATTCCCCCACTTATATCAAGCTCTTTTCTCTTGCCTGTATATCTTAAGTATCCATCGCCTGCATGAATACCACATATTTCTGCTAGCTCTTCTGTTAGAGCTGACATATTTATTCTATTTGTCAAATCTGTTTTCATATATATCACCTCCAAACTTAACATTTGGTTTAAGTTTGGGGTTTCTCAAAAAAGAGGACGTTAAGCAATACTGCATAAGTGATTTTTGCCGAAGGCGAAAATTACAATTTAGCAGTTTTGCGTGTCCTCTTTTTCAATGATTTAGAACTATATAACTCTCACGCTAGGATGTCCAGTGTCCAGTGGGCCATTTTTTAGTCGAGAAAAAACCGGAAAATTTTCAATTTGTCCAGTGAGAATGTCCGGAAATCTATAGTTAGATTAGTAAATTAATTAAATACAAGAAAAAAAGAATTATCGCATGTCTTTGCAGGGATTATCGCCGTTTCCAACCCAGATATACTCGCCTTTCTTACTCTCTGACAGTTCCTCAAACCTTCTCTGGATGAATCTCAGCCTTTTTCTCAGTGTTCCTATCATTGGTGTGCCACCTTTTTCTTTTAGGTTACTTTACTTTTTTTCAATATAATTTCTATGGTTGAAACCCTAATTTCCTTGCCTTCCTTGTTCTGGAATTCTTCAGAGTCAATCTTTATATCTGTAACCTCTACCTGTCCCTTTAAAAATCTCTTTGATGCAACCTCTGAAACATCCACTGCTCTGCTGATAAACTTTCCCCTAGCCTTCACTATAACCTCTTTGGCGTCCTTGGTGGTAAACTGCATTACTAAGCCGGTAACATAATTCATAAACGGCTTGCCACCAATAAAGATACTATTGTCGTTTGTCATTTTTGTTATCCCCCTTATTAGATCTCTCTATTCTTTACTAACCTAGTCACATACCCCGCTATAACGTTTCTTATTTTAGTTGACGGTACGTCAACATATTTCTCTACAAGTTTCTTGTTTTCTTCAAATTCTGTCTTTAATTTATCTCCATGTCTATCTAGTAATTCTCTTGTTGTTCTCTTGATAAGTGTGGTCTTTATACGTCCCATTGAATCACCGTTCTGACAGGGTGATGTAGAAACCCTTTATAAAGCTATCGATTGTTGTTAAGAAAAGAAGAAAATCACTCTTTTTTGACAAATAAGCCACAATGACACATGCCTTTTTCTTCCCACGTTTTGTGGGTCTTGAAATTGCAAGGGCACAGTAGTTCTAGGTCTCTTTCTCTGGTGCCGTCTCTTAGCCTGCAAGGACATAGTTTCATGCCATGCTTTTTCTCATTGTTGAGAACACCATCAGCAACCATATCCACCATGCTGTTGTCAGGATTCAGCTGAAAATTATTTTTTTCTGCAAACATCTTCCAAACTTTAATTAATTGTTCCTTATTCATAATTTCATCACCGTTTTTGCTTCTTGCTCTTCAATTTCACAGTATGCGTTTTTTGCCATGCATGTCGGGCATATTTCTGGACCAGCCATCCCATAATGGATGTCATTGCACACATTACATCTCCAAAACTTTTTTGCGATTTTAACCAAGAAACAGGGTTTTGGTCTACTTTATAAAGTTTTTTGTTGTTATTGACTTGATTCCTGTCTTGAAGCCAGTAAACCTCTCAAAATCCTTCAAAGAAAGTGGCTTCTTGAACTGTTTGTTCCACTTGCTGATATTTACAATATACTCTGCATGTTCCAAGTATCTTTTCTTGTTCTTTTCAACAATTTCCAAGGGAAGGCCGTGCTTGCAGAAAAAGCTCAGGCATCCAACTGGTCTGTTCTTGTAGATTGTGCAGTGATTATTTTCCTTAAGAAATGGACATCTTCCATCTTTGTCATAGATAACTCCAAAGTAGACCTGCGCGGTTTTTCCGTTATCAGTTACCTTAAAGCAAAAGCTCTGGCTGAATTCATTGTTTTTATCATAAACAATCAAACCAAGCCAGTTTCTCTTAGAAACAGATTTTCTGATTCTGGTAATCTCATTAGGGGAAAGCGCAATAGGCATTGCAGGGTTAGTGCAGCATGCAGCACACCTGGTGCAGGTCTTGTCTTTCATAGCATCTCCCTTAGCAGCTTTGCACCGAGCTTGACTGTTGCTCCTGTCTTGTCAAGCTTAGGGTTAATCTCAACCAGGTCCCACATCTTAAGGTTTTTAAGGTTCCTGAGCCGCTGGACAAAATAAAACAGTTCCCTTGAACTCATTCCACCTGGGACTGGGCATCCTGTTGCAGGTGCGTACGCAGGGTCAACAGCATCAATGTCGATAGAAATATACAAGCTGCCCCACTGCCTTGCAACAGACATGATGTTGTCACAGATTTCCTGGATACTCTCTTCAAAGATTTCCTTCATTGAATAATATTTAATGTTCTCTTTCCTCACATAATCAATCTCTTGCTGGCTCCACTCCCGTATTCCAATCAGAATCACATTCTCTTTCTTGCAGATTCCATTGTCAATAATCCCCCTTATTAAATCTTCATGGGTTGAAGGCTCAAGATTATCCAGGCAGTCAGGGTGCGCATCAAACACAATCAGACCAGCGTTCTGGTTGTTCTCTGCAAATGCTTTGAAAGCAGACAAGGTTATAGAGTGGTCTCCGCCTAGTATTATTGCAGGCTCATTGACAGACTTAATCTTCTCATAGATCTTCTTGTTTGTTTCTTCGAAGCTGTTATCAACCACTTTAACACTATCTATGGTAAAAGGGGGGTTCCTTGCTGTTTCATCCATGGTACACCTGCTAAGCTCCTCAATTAAACTGCCTGGTGCTTTCTCGCAGCCCTTGTTGTTTCCCAGGCTTCCCTGCGATGACGCTACTTTAATGATTTTCATAAAGAAAAGAAGAAAATAAGAGTATTTAAAGGTTTACATCTCATCCGGAGCTTCTATGCCAAGCAGATTTAATCCATTTTTGAGGACCTGCTTCACGCAGCTTATCAGTAAGAGCCTTGCATCTCTCAGCTCTTTTTTTTCTTTTAGAATAGGGCAACAGTGATAGAACTCATTAAACTGTTGTGCCAGTTCAATCAGGTAATGTGCAATTATGCTTGGCTTATAGTGAGAAGCTGCCTCTTGGATTGTCTGCGGAAACACCCTAAGTGTCTTAATCAGCTTAAGCTCATGCTCATTGTTTAGCAGTGAGAGATTAGCAGCGTAAACTTCCCTTCCGTGCTTCCTGAATATGCTGCATATCCTTGCATGCGCATACTGAATATAAGGCCCAGTCTCACCCTCAAATCTCATTGCCTCTTTCTTGTCAAAGACAATTACCTTATTTGGATCCTGGCTGAGCATTGAAAACTTCATGGCAGCAACAGCAATTTTTAGTGCTCTTTCCTCAAGCTCTTTTTTACTTATCTTTCCTCTTTTCTGTATCTCCTCTTTTGCATAGTCAACAAGTTCTTTCTTAAACTCACTGAATAAGATATTGTTGCCTGTTCTTGAGGACATTTTTCCGCCAGGAAGCCTTATCAAGTCAAAATGGATAACTTTCAGATCTTTTGAGTGTTCGAACTTCATTAGCTCAAGGGTTTTAAATAATTGCCTGAAATACAGTTTCTGCTCTGCACCGATTACATAAATTGATTTTTCAATTTTGCAGTCTTCAAATTTCTTCCTTGCTAGGTACAGGTCCTTGGCTGAGTATAGTGCAGTCCCATCCTTTCTTAGTAAGACCCAGACACTTAACCTATATTTCTCTAGGTCTATTATTGTGCTCTCTTCAGAAATTCTGGCAATGCCCTTACTCACAAGGTCTTTTGATATCTCCTTGCCCTTAGTTTCTACATGGGATTCAAAATAATTCTTGTCAAACCCCGTGTTTAATTCCCTGTACACCTTTTCCAGAGCATCTAGTGATAGCTTTCTTGTCTTTTTCCATAATTCATTTAATTCCTTGTCTTCTTTTGAATCAAGTTTTCTGTTAATCTCATCAACCTCTTCCTGAAACTCTGGGTTTTCTTTAATCCTCTTGACTGCATCCACATAAATTCCAGCAATCCAGGCTTCATCCTGCTTTAGCTTGTCTTTATTGTGAAACTTTTTGTAGCACCAAATCCATTTTGCAACATGCATGCCAGTATCTCCCTGGTAATTAGCTCTGATAACCTTAAAGCCTGTAAATTCAAGAATGCGTGCGAGACTCTCACCCAGTGAAGTACCCCTTATATGCCCTACATGAAAGGCTTTGTGGGTGTTTGCCTGGGAAAACTCTATCATTAATTTCTTTTTCTTTGAAGCACCTGCACCATATTTGTTCTTCTGCCTGGCAATCTTCATCAGAACATTCTCAGACAAGGTTTCTTTGCTCACAAAGAAATTCACATATGGTCCATTTGCCTCGATTTTTGTAACCAGCTTGCCTGACTTTAGCTTTGCAGCAAGGTCCTTGGCAATCTCAACAGGAGCTTTCTTAAGCTCTTTTGCAAGCACAAAGCATGGCAGTGCATAATCTCCCATATCTGCACTTGGGGGTTTCTCAAGAGGAATATCTTGTTTAATGTGTGTCTTTAGCATTGACTTGATTTCTTTCTCGAAAATGTCCATAACATAGCTTAAAGTTAGTGAATTTATTAAGTTTGTGTTTTTTGGAGAAAACTTTATATAGTTAAATGCCCTTACAGGGTGCTGGGGTGATTAAAATAAATTCTCAGAAAAGGCTTGAGATGATTAATGATATTCGGGAGAATATCCTAAAAGAGGGCATCATAACAGACTTTGAACTGGCTGAAGAAATTGCAAGAAGATGGATTGGTTATAGTTAATCTTTTCTTTAACGTGCTGAATCAGCCTGCCTTTCCAGTTCATGCTTTTTCTGGATAGCATTTGAACTTGCGCTTATATCATGTGCAGCTAGAATCTCGTCTGCAAGTGTAGCTGAAATTGATTTCTTAGAATTAAACGACTTCTGGTAGGCACCCTGCACAAACAAGCGCAGCACAATATCAACCCTTCTCTGTGGTGCGCACTCGACAGCTTTTGGGTATTTTGCTCCGCCGTATGTAATCGTTAGAATCTCCTCCCTTGGGGCTGCGTTCTCAATTGATTTCACAAGAACAGCAATAGGATTCTTACTTGTTTTTTGCTCAATTATCTTTAATGCATTTTCAACAATATTATATACCTTATGGCCTTTGCCAGTTGTGTGAGATGAAGAAATTTTATGCTTCTTTCCTTTGTGCCCAGGTATCATCACCTTGTTTATAAGCCTCTCAACTATGAAGTTCTTGCTCTTGTGGAACCTGGTCCCGACATTCCTGCCCCCTGTTTTTGGCACAATCCTTGGCTCAAGATTAATATACCTGACCAAGCCAGGGTCTTCTACCTTGACTTCCTGCAAGCTCCACTTGTTAAATGCCTTTATCTCACTCATAGGGAAAATGGGATAACTGGGGGTTTATAAAGCTTGCGGATTAAAAATAAATACTAGTTAATCTCATTGGAAAACATGGCCAGAATAATATATGGGGTACAAGGAGATGGTATGGGTCATACAATACGAAGCAAGCCCATTATTAAGGAATTGCAGAAACAGCATAGGGTCAAAATCCTTGCTAACAGAACATCATATGAACACCTATCTAAGCATTTTAAGGATGTAGTGGAACTTTCAGGGATTTACTTAATCTATAAGGGCGACAAAGTATGTGTGGGCAAAACCCTTGCCAAGTGTTTTGCTTCGATTCCTAAGTATGTCAAGGAGGTGCTCAGGGTAACCCGCATCATTAAGAGGTTTAAGGCAGACCTTATAATCTTTGATGGAGAAATATTCTCGGTTTATAGCTCAATGCTGCTGAGAATACCAAGAGTTGTGATTGACAACCAGCACATAATTGTTAAAGCCAAGAAACTACCGAAAAAGAATAAGCTCATTGAGTTTATCAATGCATACCTTGTAATGAAGTTTTTTGTTCCATATGCAAAATATTACTATATCTCCACTTTTTCCTACCCTGAGTTAAAATCCACAAAGGGCGTGTACCTTTTGCCGTCAAT
>JAFCCF010000006.1 GCA_017610325.1 Candidatus Aminicenantota bacterium
GACGCAGGATCTCCAGAATACATTGACTGCAATGCAGAGACTGAGTTGAGGATTCTTGTAAAATCATGTACATTTTCAGGAGTAAGACCATCCTCCTTTATGAACCCAATCTGTGATTTGTATGCATTGATTTCCTTAAGGATTGGTGAGTCAGGAATGTCTGTTATAATCATAACCTGCCCTGGTTTTTGGAGGACGGATTTCTTGTATGCTTTTGAGCTATACACTGCCAGCAGCGCAACAAGTGCTAAGCTGCCTGTTGTGATGCCAGTATAAGTCAACACCTTCTTTATTTTCCTTTTAGTTGCTTCCCTCTTGTTCAAGTAGGAAGCCACCTCCTGCTCTTTTTGTATAAGCAATGGATCATTAAAAAGGGTATTAATTTTATCTGATAGGTCTGGTGAGCTGGCTGAGTCTTTCATTTTCTCCATTCTCCCATTAAATGATGATATTTCTTGGCTATTTTTTTATTGGGTTTGTCTCCTAGCCATCCTTTCAATAATTCAATCTGATTTTCAATATTTTCATAAATTAAGTCACTCAATTTTTGCTGCGAATCCTTAATGCGACCATAAATAGATATTGGTACCTTACCGGTTAAGGAATCCAGTTGTTTGCCTAAGCCTTCCAATGAAGGGACCATGATGTGTTTCACATTATGGATATCACCATGTGATTCTACCACAAAATTATTCTGGTTATCTCCATTGTAGAAGATTTGCTTTGCTTCTTTCTCCCATGTATCAAGGTCGCTGTATACATGGTTCATTCTCTCTTTAAACCCACTATCAAAATCTGTGAGAATCTCATTTGCTATGTTATGGTCATATTCTGTTATGCCTACTGCATTTTCAAGGTATTCCTTGATTGTATCCTTTGCCTGGAAAGCTGTAGCATAATCAATTGAGTAGAGCTTGTCTGTAAAAAAATTTCCAAAGAGTTTGTTTGCTTTAAGACTGCCGCCATCCTGCTTAATCTTATCAAAGGCAGTCAGATATTTACCCAGGCCAGCCATCTCATATTCTGACTCCAGCTGCTTCAGTATGTTCTGTTTGGTATCCTGTTGTTCTTCCTTGGTCTGGATTTCCTGAACAACAGGAATCTCTGTGGTGTGGTCCTCTTTGTGGGCAACTACCTCTTCAAGACTCTCATCTTCTTTTGTGAACCTTGGCTTGCCAGTTCTGTGAACCGTAAAGCCAGTCATAGACTCTTTTGCCTGAGCTTCAAATGATTTTTTAATCCTAGAAGGTTTCTCTGTTTTCTCTTCTTTGTAAAGTCCAAGATGTCTATAGATTCTATCTTTGCTTTCTTTAAGCAATTTTCCGTCAAATATTACATTCTCCATAATACTTTCAAGCAGGAATTCCTGGCTCATGTTGAGATTATTGTCTTTTTTTATTATCTGGACCTTAACCTCATCATCCAGACCAGTGTACCTATCCTTGTCTTCGCCCTCAAAATCCTGGAGAAGGAGTCTTCCATCATATATTCTTTTTCTGCGCCCATAGTTTGCAGCCCACAGACTAGGGTTTATCTTACCTTCATTAACACACCCTATGCTGTATTTGTCAAAGACCACACTGTAAAAGAAAGCAGGACCATATGGTTTTGTTATCTCGATTGACTTAAGCAGGTCAATTATCTCTTCCTGTGTTTTTCCATTAAGGCTGCCTTTGAATTCAACTGGTATCAAATCAGAGGATGTGAGGGACACAGCCTTGTTTTCTTTATCAAGGTTCTCTGTAGTAGAGCCATTAATCAGTTTCTCAGTTTTTTCTCCGAGTTTAAATATATTTTTTTCTTTGAGCTTGTGATAACTTACATTAAGGTTTCTCCTGTCTTTTCCAGAATGAAATGGTCCAAAGTTTGCATGACCATGCCATATACCTAACCTTTTTTGGTTTGTTTTATCAAGATATTTCTGAAGTATCTTGATGCTCTTGTTCTCATCAAATGAGTCAGCAGATGCGCCTGATATCTCATGATATGGTTTAAGGACAGTATTTGTCACAACCCCGTCAAACTTGTCTTTTGGTCCTAGATAATATCCCCATATTTCTAAATCAGCATTCTTAAGTGTCTTACAGATAAGCTCTGTGTAAAGCATGCTTGTTATTAGCACATCTTCGGATACCAAAATCTTATCAATTGATTGTTTTTCTTTTTTCTTTGTTGTGATAAAATCTTCAAGGAAATCTTCCATTTTTACCTACCTCTAATGCATTGTGACTAACTGTCCATTCCTAAACTCAATTCTTTCAGCCATTCGCCTGCCATGATACAGCAACATTGCAACCTGCCTTTCTGGGCTTAGTTTTCTTAGGGTTGTCATGTTCCAGCCGCCATGGCATGGAAATGCGTTTCCACCTAGGAAATAAGGTGCCTTGTATACAACACTGTTATTGCGCCCAAGTGTGATGTCTGTCGCTACCCTTGGATTTGCTGTATTAGGCACATAATGTTTGATAGCTAATTTTGTCAGCTTTAGGTTCCCAATATAAACGGTATAGCTACCCTTCCCTTGGATAAATCCCAGAGAATCATCTTCCTGATACTCTTTCTTTTTTGAAAGCTCTATGAGCTTTTCTTCATCATCAAGCTCGCCCAGGTTCTTTAGAAGGTTATTGTTCTTGTCAAGGACAATGTCTTTAATTTTTTTATCAAGATTAAGCTGATAATTTTGCTCAAGATTATTAAGTTGAAGACCAGGATTCAAAATCAAAGTATATCTTTTGTTGGCAACCTGGATAAAATCCTGCTCATTATAGTTGCCAGCTGGGACTAAATCATAAGATTCATTGTCAATTATTGCAAAATTCCTGTGCTTAAGAATATCCCAACCAGAAACATCATTGCCATTCTCAAAAAAAGACTGCAGGAACTTACCATAGATATCTACTTCAACTTTTTCATCAAAGACTTCATTTTGGATTATTGGTTCATCTGTTATGTCAAAATATTCATGGTCGTATTTCTCAAATATATCTCCTTTTGCCCTGAATTCCTTGAAAACCTTGTTGACAATAAAATCAACATACCTCTTATTAACATTTTGCTTAAGTGCATCCTTGCCAGTCTTTATTCTCTGTTCTCTTCCCTTTAGCTCTGTATCAACAATATTATCAATAAGAGGGATGATGTTTTGCTCATATTCCATAAAATATTCTCTTTCATAATCAAGGATATTTGCTGATTTTTCCAGTTTGTATTTATTACCGCAAAAACTCCAGTAATCCTTGGCAAGGATTTTGTTGGCAGTTGAAATATGATAAATTGTCTTGTCTAGCAAAATTAGATTCCCCCTGTTTAGGATTTCACTGAAAAACGATTTTGGTAGTGTCATTTTTTATAATTATGGCAGTCGCATCTCTGTGCTTCCTCAACCCTATCACATGCGCAATTGCCTGCTTTCCTTACATCAAGCCTTGTATTTTTATCTGATTTGTATGAAATCAATTTATTGTGAAGAGGGTTTGAATACTGAGAAGGCATAAGATGAGTAAGAGCCTCAGCAGCCATCATAGTTCCAACTAATGCATTTGAAACCACAATGCTGCCTGAACGATTCCTGCAAACATACTCTTCTCTTACTGCTTTTGCTAAGCCTTTGGGGGTGCTGATATACTTCCTAAGCTTAGGGTTAGTCTCTGCTTGTTTGTGCAGTATATCTGCACCCTCCTGGAATTTTTCTTCCTCTTTTGCTTTTGCCTCCTGCATTTTACCAAAATAATTAGACTGGCAGTTAAGGCAGGAGGTTTCACCTGGGGTGTAAGATTCAACCCGGCCATGGAAAGGGTCAAGAGAGCCGTCAATGTATGGAATATTGTGCTTTACTGCAAAATTATTTATGTGGACTCGTGCTTCCCAGTTGTCAACACAGCCAAGCAACAGGTCAATATTCTTGTCTCCAAACAACCTGTCAAGTGTATCTTCTTTAACCCATTCAACAGATGGATATACTGTTGTCTGTGGATTAATAATCTCGAGCTGTTTTTTCATAACATCTGCTTTGTTTTTTCCATTATGCCCAACATATAGGAACTGCCTATTATAGTTGGAACCTTCTATCTCATCAGGCTCAATAGCATAGATTTCACCAACACCCATTATTGCAAGATTAAGAACAGCATATGTTCCAATCCCACCTAAACCAATCACTCCAATTTTCTTATCTTTTAGCTCATCCCTTGTAAAGGATGTAGGTCTTGGGATATCATCATCAAAAGAAAAGCGTTCATTTGATTGTAGGTTATAATCAAGTCTGTTATCAAGGATTTTTATGGTTCCATTGGAGCCCTGCTCAGTTCCAAACTTGATGTATATATCCTCTTGCTTGTCCTTTTCTATCTCACTTTCGCGAGGAATCACAGCTTTTCTTATTTCATCAATAATCATTGCTGCAATAACACCGCTTGTTACACTGCCCTGCCCCTCATCTGCATATTCTTCCATAAGATAGGTTACTGGAGACTGCATGTCATATTTTTTTCTCTCCTTAGTTTTAAATTGCATAAAGACTTCTTCGTTCTCTGTTGTGCTTGGCTGTGCCCATAGGTCATCGTCTATGCCAGTCAGAGGACCATGGTTTTGTCTTGGTGTAGTAGAGCTGCTGGATGTTTTTGATACCATATCTTCTAGCAGCTCACTTGATTGTTTTAGTGCATTGCTGACATCTTTTTTGCTGCCAGCAATCATAGATTCAATCAGAGAATCTGTATTAGGAGATGAGAAAGTATCTATCTGAGGAATATCATGGATTGTTGACGTGTTTAAGATTGATACATTGGTTTCTGGCTTGTAGATAGCTAAGCTTGCCTTTGTCTTTGATGATGATGCAGACATAAAGTACTGGATGTTTTTACCTTCTTGCTTTAGTTCTTCTGCAATCTGGATGCAACGCATCTTTGAGTCTGGATTATTTGTGACATCAACCAGAAATTCTACTGTGTTTTGCCCAACATCCTGTTTATCAACATAAACATTCTTACTCACAACACTAAGTTCTGGGTTAAGCCTCTGTAATTCCTCTTTTAGGTAATCTGATTTGGGATTTCCAAGTGGCTTTGAACTTATGAGAAACTCATGTACATTGCTTGTGTCCATTATCTCATTGCTCACAATCCTAACCTTCCCAAAGCCAAGGCCAGCAACATAAGTACCGAGATAATTAGCAAGAGGCCCTGAACCTACAATAGTGAGATTTGTATTCTTTACTTTAAGCTCGTCCCAGCCTTCCAGTTCCTGGTGCCGGTCATTAGGATCTGTATCATGTTCATCTGCCATTTTATTTTGATCTATTTGTTATTTCAATGCCTTTGATTTCGTTCTTCTTCCTTGGGCCAAGTTGACTATATCTTGAATCTTCTCCCAGGTCCTTATAGCCATTCGAGAATTCATTATAACCGCGGAGAAGCAGGTAATTAGCCCAGTACAGCAATTTAGCCATTTTTTCTTCCAGCTCTTCTTCATTTTTTATTGCTGGAAGAGATGTTTTCTGCCAGGAGTCACCAACACAAAAAACCTTATTAGGAGTCATGTCACTACCTGATAAGCCAGGATGCACATATGGTTCTGTCACTACAAGAGGTTTTTTACCACCCCATTCAATTTGGGATTTATTATCCATGTAAAAGCCAATATGCGCTGGTGGAAAAACATAATAATTTTCCTTGGATTTTTTCATCACATCTAGGAGCGCATATGGCTTATCCCTAAAAAAATACACAAAAAATCCTTTTTTATCATTTCTTCTCTGTATGCCTATCTTCAATTCAGGGTGTTCATAAGAACCTTTTTGGGCATGCTTTAAAACTTCTTGGTCTACCTCAAGTTGAATTAGGCTGTCTATCCTGTCCTTTATGAACTTCTGAACTTTTTCCTCAACCTTTGTATTGGCTTTATCAGCCAGTTTTTCCAGGCTATTATATTTATCTCCAAGAACATAGTTTTTGCCATTTATTTGAAAAAAAAAATCCTGGTCTGTACCAGCAACTATTTTATAGAATGAATTATCAAACTTCATGATATTTGGATATTTAACTATTGTATCCTGGCCATTCAAAAATGTTAAGTCATATTCTTTGCCAGGGTCACCTTCTTCCTTAGTATCAGAGCTGGCAAGAGGAGGTTCTGTGTTTTCTTTTTCTTTCCATGCATTTATGTCATTTGTAATCTTGAATTTGTAAAGCTTAGTTGTGTCAACAATAAATGTCCTGAATAAATCAAAATGTTTTATGTTTGACACTGCAGAGCTAATCTTAGCAGGGTCAGGATTTTCCTTGAATTGAAGCTTTTGCCTGTTTAGCTCTTCAAGGAATGTTTCCTTGTTTTCCAGGAAATAGTCTTTTTCAAGGTCTTTGGCGCTCTGCGAGGAGATTACTGGAAAAGTTTGCCCATAGCATGAGAAATGATTTCTGTTTTTTGGAGAATTTTTGCCGCCAAATTTGTAAATCTGACTATTAAGAACGAGGTATTCGTCTCTTATTATTTTCTCAAAGGTGTATAATTTAGGGATATCCATTTTCCAGCCCAAAGAAAATTAAAAAGATGTTCACTTCATGAACATCGTTCTGCCCAGACCAGGGTTATAGCCCACAATCATCTCCAGCTTGTCATAAGCTTCATTAACTTTTGTCTTCTGGTCTCTGATGATATAAGGCTGAACCAAGTCACTGGCCTTTATATTTGTCTCAGTTGTCCTGGTACCATTTACAACTCTCTGCTGCGGTTGTTGCTGTGCATCATAGCAGGTAATGTCTAGAGATGCTTCTCCTTTTGGATCATTTTTGACATCCAACTTGTATTTTTGCACTGCCTTAAAATGACCAAGCTGGTCATTGCTAAATGCTGGGTCTTCTTTCTTAACAACTCTTTCCAGCAATTTGTCAAAGTTCCCTTTCTCATACTCGGTCTTCTCATTACCAGCCATAGTAACAATCACTGGTTTTTTCCCTATCTGCTCAACGTCGTGCATCACAACATACAAATCATTTCCCATTTTTTAAACCTCCTTGTTGTTTAACCCTCTTTTCAGCGAACCCTAGCGAGAACTCGCTGTATAATTAGGTAGCAATTGTTTTTAATATGGATTTTGAGAGAAAAACATGAATTTTTCCGGCGAATCTGGAGGGTTTTCAAGCGCAGTGGATATATTCCACCCAAAAACACAATTCCAAGAATAAATTCCGAATAAAAAATAAGAATTAGAACCCCATGTCAACCATTATTTCCAGCTGGTCAAAGCAGTCAAGCCCTAGCTCGCTCAGGTCACGCTGGATAAAGTGGCTTATTTTGTCATCTGGTTCAATTATGAAGTCATTAGTATCTTTGCGCTGCATGTTTCTCTTGTTCCTGTCCTTGCACATGATTTTCAGCTTGCTATTGCAGTGGTTCTTCATCTGTTTAAGGTAGCTCTCAAGCTGCTCAACATGCTTGGTTCCCTCAGTATCAGAATCTATATGCTTCTGCACAAGATATTCAAGCAGTTCAAGAAATGTTACCTGTTCATATCTCTGTTTTTCATCATTTCCTAGAACATAAACAACTGGCTTGTTGTCGAGAAAGTTCATGTCCTTTATTGAGACAAATAATTCATCTGCCATTTTCTGCTCATAGTTTGTAATTAGTATCTTTTTTTGAGGTGACTGCGTTCTTTATGCCAACATAGATGTCTTTGAAGACACCTGTTTTGATGTACTTGGCTGTAGCGTTTATTGCTGGGGCACCGCAGAAGAGCCATTCTGAAGCACCTGGTGGATTAACAATCAGCATTCCAACTGCTGCTGCTAAATTCACATGCCCTTTTACCTTGTCATCCAAAGCCTTGTATTTGTTTACTGGTTTTTGAAAAATTTCTGGTAAGCTGCCCATAGTATCAATCCTCCAATACATTTTATGTGATACAGTATGCAGACAGAATTAAAAAGAATTTACAAAAGATTAGGCTAGTTTTTTCGGCAGTGCTGAAAATACGAACCATCGCACCCCTTGATTTTTCGAATGATACTGTAAAAGCTCAGTTATTTTTCAGCACATTAGAAAGAGAACTTGTGCTGAAAGAGTCTTTTGGAATATGAATTTGATAATTAATAAATGGCTCTCCCTTATTTTTTTGAGACGAAATATCTAATTTCCCATTATAATGGCTCAGCACATTGCGCAGCACCATTATACTGAAACTACTGGCAGTGCCTGGATTTTTGAGGTATCCTCCACTAACATAAGAATACACAGTGTAGCTGGTTTCACCTTCTCTTATTGAGAATATTGCCTGCTGGTTCTTGTCCAATGTCTTTGCAATCATGTCAAACACAGCTCCAAAGTCTTTGTTCACATACAAATTAACAGTAGAGAGTGCAGAAAATCCTGCCTTGTCAGGCTTCAACACCTCTTTTGCAATGTTGTACATGTTGATTTTTTTGCTTTTGAGTCTGAACTGGCTGTCAAGATACAATGAGCTGGAGATTTTGTTTATATCTGTATAAAGTACACTAAGGTTCTCCAGCACCTGGTCAGGAAATTTATCAATACCCTCATGCATCTCAGTAAGGAGTTCATGTACCAGCCTGCGTGGCTTGGCAAGCTGTGGATATTTGCCAAAATTGACTTTGCTGTAGTTCTTTATTGCTTTTCCCAGACCTTTTTTGACTACATCTAGTGAATTATCCTTAGAATAGACAGATGCCAGCTCTTCAATATCCCGCAGCACCGCCTTTGTTGAAACAGAAACATTGCCTAGTTTATCCTCAAGGTCTTTTGCAATATGCTCGGTGTCTGAATCTAAATTCGCAATGCGCCCCTGTAATGCAGGTATCTTATCGTCAAAGCCAAACCTTTTGTAGAATGTCTCAAGATTGCTCATCCAGTCCAGGGTTTGCTTCTTACTCATTATATTATGGGCCAGGTTGCCGTTGGTAAGCCAAGCTTCAAAATCAAGAACCTCTGATTTAAGGGCTTTCAGAAAATCCATGTGCTTATCATCGAGCAGCAAGTCTATGTCTTGTGAAACAGTCTGGAAATACCTGAGAGTCATTGCCAGGTTCTGTGTTGAAAGGTGGTGGGGCTTGAAAGATTTCACTATTCTGGGCAGAGCTTCCTCTTGGCTAATCTCTTTATAGTTAAACAGCAGGTCATATTCAGCTATTTTCTCTAGGATTTTCTTTGGCTGCATATTGCTTTTCCTCTGGCAGGTGCTTACTGTTTAACTTCGCCTCCAGTCTTAATCATCTGGTCAATCTTGTAGTTAATCATCTTCTGCTCCATGGTCAGGTCAAACATCTGCTGTTTTCTCAGGAGCTCCTGCTCTTCTCTTTGCCTTACCTTTTCCTTATGATAATTGCTAATCGCATCAAGCAATGGCTTGCCACTAGCTGGCTTGCCTTTGTATTTTTGCATAAACAGGTCAATCAGCATGTCTTTCTGCTTGTCACTATCCTGTACCTTGTAGATTTTCTTTGGGATTTCAACATCAGTTATCTCGTTCAGATATGATAATACACAGTTCCTGATGTCTCTTCCGTTAAGGTTATATTCCTCGCACTGTTTTCCAAGCTCTTTCCAGTTGTTTATTTTTACATAGCCCTTATCTATGCCTTTTCCAAGCTTAAGTTTTAGAAGGCGGCCATATTCTTCTGCATTGGTAGGACCAGGAGCATGCACAATTACCTGGGCAATCCTTCCCAGCAAGACATCATCAATCTCATGGTTCTTTGTTGAGACAATCATGTAATTGCCTGCGTCTTTGCGCGTGTTGATTCCCTCAAGTGTATTCAGCAAGTGATTCAGGCTCTTCTTGTCTGCAGAGTGTGCAGAAGGGTCATTAAGCCTCATGAAAAGCTTGTCAATATCCTCAATGGTTATGAGAGCTATATGATTTGGGTCTGTGCCTTCTGCAAGGAGTTGGTCAAGCTGCTTAACACTATCCCCAAACCATTTGCTCTCAAACATGCTAGTGATGTTAACATGAGTGAATTTTTTGCCAGTCTCAGATGAACGTTGATTCATGTATGTTCGCAGTGCCTGCAGCATAGTTGTCTTTCCTGTTCCTGGGCGCGAATGCAAATGATATGTGGTTGGCAGCTCAGCCACATCAGTGAATATGTTCTCTTTTGAGCCAATATCATACAGGAAAAGCCTGTCTGCAGCGTTCTTTAGGATTTTCTTGGCTTTTTCATTGCCAATAACATCATCCCAGTCCACGCTGACATCAAAAGTATCATACCCATCACCAGAAAGCTCAAAGCCAGTGATAGTATCGCCGTTAACCTGAAGACTAAGATTATTAATCATTGGCAGGAACTCTGCAAACTTCTCTTTCTTGTCCAGGGCCAGGTCTCTCATTTCCTTAAGGTACAATCGAGTAACACCTACTAAATCACTGGTTGACCTTACGCGATCTTCTGTCATTGATATAAGAAGGCACTTGCGATACTCGTCAAAAAGAGACCCAGTATTCTGGGTTAGATCTGTCCTAAGCTGAGGTATATATGGAACATTATCATCAGTGAACCGCTGCACTATCTTGTTATGGCCAATGGTGGCAGAGGTGAAGGCAGCATATAGGTTAAGAAAGTGCTCAAAGCGCTCATTTCCTTTTTTCCCATCATATCTAAAGTGCTCGCTAAGTTTTTCCCTTACTGTAAGAAATACCGCCATTGTTTCCTCAATGATATCGCACAGCGCAGCTGAATCTTCTGAAGGAAAATACCGCTTTGTATCCAGGTTCCTTACAACCTTAGGCAATCCATCGCTATTTAGCTCCTTCTCAGCTTGCTCCCTCTTTCTTTTGAAGTAATCTTTATCAATTTCAAGTAGTTCGTTGTTCATTCTGCTCACCTATTATATAATCAAATTCCCTGACCACTTTCTTGTTAAGGTTCATAGAAACATCAGGGCTGACTATGAGATATTTTTTAGGAACAGTCTGCTTAACTGTAACCATGCCTTTCTGTTCCAAGTTAAAGTGCCTTTCATCTTTCTCGTCATCTTCAAGGGTTCTTAGCCTGTCAAATGTGAATGTAAGGGCATAGGACTGTGGGTCACCATTCATTATCTGGTTAATCTCAGGGACAGCTGAATAATCCTTATTGCCTGAGAAATAAAATGGGCCTATCTGGAATTTCATGATAACCAGCGGCACAATATTAAAATCAGTGATAAGCTTATTGGCGAGTTGCTTGGTTGTTCGCGGCCTGAACAGGTTATACCTGTCCTCAAATAAGCTGCCAAGCTCTTCAGGCACCTGACCGCGGTAATTAACCTCAGTGATTTCCCAGCAGTCATCCAGGAAATCCGTTATCAGGATGTAGTTCTCTTCCATTAAGAACTCAGGAATACTGTTTAGGAAATTCTTCTTGGCATCGAGCGATTGAATGTTGGAATAGTATTTTTTTTCAGCATAACTTTTTCTCAAGAAATTAAGGTCTTTTCCATTATCAGTCATAAAGTGTTTCAAAAGCTGAAGATACTCATCGCCGTTATTTGACTGGAAACTTATCCTGTTTGCCAGCTTGACATCCCTTATAAACTCATTGATGATGTGCTCAGAAGGAAATCCTGAATAAGGGTTAATTTTAAGAGGCTCGTAGAGTCTACTCTTAAGATTTTCATCAAACTCTATCAGCTTAAGCAGGTTATTTATTCTCTTGAAAGAGTCTTTCACATTTACCCTGCCATCAACTAGTGCATAGCTGGACTTGATTGCTTTGTTAAGGTTCTCCACATAATGCACTTTTCTTTCTGCCTTAATCTCAATTGACATAGCCCTGCTCCACCTCCTTGTTTTTTGGGACAATCCTGTCAAACTTCTCCATGGTGTCTTTCCCAAGATTGTTATGATTTGTCTTTATTGAATCAAGCTTCCCCTCAAGTGTGAGCAGGGTGTTTTCTGATAATATTTTTTTCCCATTGTATTCCTGCATTACATTAAAGTAATTCCTTGAAGTGTCCACCAGGTTTTTAAAATACCCATTCAGCAAGCTGTATGCCTCTGTTATGTTCTGTGAAAGCCTGTCAGCAAGCTCCAGATTACGCAGATGAATCTTTATGTAGGAAGAAAGGTCTCTGGTTCTCTCTTTTATGTCCTGGTAAGCCTTCTTGCCAAACTCAATCCAGTTATTTGTTGCTTTCATGTAGAATTTGCATACATTAATGGACTGTTTTTTCCTTTGCAGCTGCCTTTCCAGAAATTCTATCTCACTAATTTTTCCCATGGCAGAAGATGCTTCACTCTCGCTTAGGTTTTCTGGATTTTCTGAGTTTCTTGCAATACTAAGAAGCCCACGCCTTAGGTTTTTGTAGGAGTCGCTTATCCTGTTACCTTCATAGCCCTGCGCTTCCAGCTTGTCGGTGATTAATGTTTTTTCTACCTCAAACTCTGATACAATCCTGCCAATGACAGTTGCCCTGTTATTGAGCAGGGATAGTTCATTTTCCAGGTGTTCTTTAATCCCTGGGATTTGGGAGGTATCACCCTTCTTAACCTGCTTCACAGCTGACTTGAGCTTTTTCCTGAAATTTTTGCCTATGTTTATGTAGCTACCCTGGATATTGTCAAGATGTCCGCGAAGTGTTTTATACCTGGATGCAATATCTGTTGGTTCAAATGATTCAGAAAGAGTTGTCTGGCTATCTAACTCATACAATTGAGTAATATCCACTGAATCCTTTTCTTTTTCCATTGTTCTCACTAGCATAACAAATTAAAAATAAAAAATAAGGTTTACTTAATCTTTTCAAGTATCTCTGTTTTTTCTGACTGAATCTTGTTACGAAGATTAGCCATAGTGTCTTTGTAGTTGTGCCTGAACTGCTCTGACCTCTGAGTTATCTCGTCTGTAGAGGCTTTCATGTTATTGTAGGTTTTTGGGTCAACGATTCCAGGTAGTCCAACATTATGGATAAGCTTTGTGTAGCCAATCAAACAATTATACATCTGGGTAAGGAAATTGTTTGTTGACTGCAGTTGATGATATGTCTGCAGAAAGTTTTCAACTACCTTTTGAGGGTTCTCAATGTACTTCACAAGCTGTTCCATCTTTCCTGTGTGAAGCTCTACATCCCTGACAGCTTGTTTTCCAAGCTGAACCATTTCAGTGTAGAGCTTGTTATGGAAGTCATAGAAGTGAAAATAACCCTGCGTGCCATCAATTAGTCTATCCACAATTTGTGCATCCCTGGTTGCCACCTCAATAGCATCCTCAAGCTTGTACATTCTCAGATTTTCTGTTCCAAATCCTTCAGCTACAATACCCTTAGTTGCAAGCGCATCAAGCTCTTTGCCCATTACTGCAACATCCTTGTCCATCTCAGTAAATTCATTTTTATATCCAGTTAACTGTTCGCCTGTTGCCTGCATGTTCTTAAAGATATCTGTCTTGTTAGCTGTGCACTCCTTAACTGACTCGTCAAGTGAATCTGCAAATTCCCTGAGTTTCTCAATTCGTGAGCCAAAAAGATCTTGGAGATCCACAGGTTCGTTTTTCTTCAGATAAAACATCATCTTTTCCTTCAGGCCCATAGATGACAGGTCTTCAGACTTCATCTTCCTGACCACAGCATTGTATTTATCTGTCAGTTTCTGCATCTTAAGCATTTTCTGATTTGCTATGCTTGGATTAATCACTGCATTATCCAGGTGCGTCTTTTCTGTGCGGTCACTACCACTATATTTCTCAGTCACGTCAATGACTGGCTTTTCTTCTTGTACTTGGGTTCCCATTTTATTTTACCTCCTTAAATTAAAAGATTAAAGCTTATTGAACATAAAGCAGGATTTTAAAAATAAATTACCGTAAGAAACACGTCTTTTTTTTATGTAGTAAAGATATATTTTGATATCGCCGGAAGGCATCCGGGCCACTTGCCTTTGACCTGGATTATTTCCGGATTCAAGAGAAGATTTAGTCAGCTCTTATAGAGAATCTGCGCAGGTACTTTGTTTTCTTCTATTAAGGTGTTCAGTTTAGCTGTATACTGCTGCATCTTTTGCAGGTTTCCCTTTGCTGAATTATATTTTTTTATGAACTGTTTGCACACCTTAAGGAACTTGTTGATTTGCTTCTTGCTCTTTCTCTCAAAAAGCGGCTCAATCTGGTTTTTGTAGGTATCAAGCTGTTCCAGAATATGCTCTTTTCCAAAAGATTGATTCTCATTGCCTGTTGCCTGCCCAAGTGATTCCTGCAATGCTGCATACTTGTGTGATGTAGCCTTGAATTCATCATAGGTGATCTTAAGATTTGCATAATGCTGAATCATCTTCTCTGCTTTTTCTGCTCCTTTTGCTAAGGTGTTGATTGCATTCTCTAAAGAGAATTCAACGAGCTTAGGTTCTCCTTCTTCCATTTTTTTACCCCCTAAAATTATTGTTGTATTCGAATCTAATTGTATTACTTTTGTATGCTGGACTTTCATTCATTATTTTTATCACATTCTTTCCAATGTCATTGCTGCGATAATTGTCAGTAACCTTATACTCGGCATTAATTTTACCTATAAGGTCTTTGCCTTTCTCTTTCATCTTGGATATACATGAGGGATGAGATGCCAAATACATTCCATACAAAATCAAACCTCCTGCAATTACTATTTTTCCTACTGCATTGCTTATTTTTCCCATTTTTTTACCTCCTGTGCTGAATTAGATAATTTATGTCATGAATTCTCTTTTTTTTCTTGTAATTTGCAAACTCTGTTTTATAAGGCTGCACTTCATTTTTCAACTTGTTAATCTCCTGCTTGTATTCCTTGAGTTTTTTCCTGTACCTTTCCTTGAACAATGTATTCTTATTTTTTATCTTGTACTGCAGCTCTTCAATGTGAAGTTTCTGGATTTTATCTCTCAAGGGTTTGATGTTTTTCCAGAGCTTCTTGAGTGTTCTGCCTTTTCTTCCTCCAAGAGCCCTATAATATTCACCTTCAAGGTCAAAACCATTGTAGAGCGAGAAACTCTTAATATCAATCTTCTTCAACTCGCTTTGGATTACATCACCCAGGTATATATGGGCCCTATCAACATAATCATTATTTGATATCATTAACACGTGCTGGATATTTGGAACTGAATTTCTGCTAAACAATCCATTTGACTTCCTTGCTTTGTAAAGCGATGATACTTTTGCAAATGTATCACTTACTTCTTTTCTTCCAACCTTGGCTGATTTGTATTTGCACTCAACCAGAATCTTTGAGCCATTTCTTCCAAACAACACATCAATCTGATTGCCGCGTGGGTCATACTTGGTGGTGATTGTCACATCATGCTGAACATTTGGTTTGCCCTGTTTTTTGAGAATCCAAGTAACAAAATCCTCTAACTTACCGCCATTCTCATTCTTTGGTTTTCTTTTCCTTGGCATGTTTTCATGGTGTGAAAATACCTAAAAATTTTTTCTTGTTTTTGGTTTGGGTTTGGCGCTGGACACTGTATCCTAATTTCTCAAACCCGGAAACCAAGTCATTTAGAGTCCTGATTTCTTCTGGATTATCCTTAATGTATTTTTTGAAATAGCCATCATCTATCCTGTTTGTAAGGCCTACCATCAAACCACCAGGGCTCTGCTCATGCATGTCATAACCAATACCCATATTGATGTTTTTGTTCTCACTATCAACCACATATGGCCGCATGCCAGCAACTCCTTTCCGGAGTTCTAATTTTAAGTGTCGTTGCTCCTGATAATAAGCAGGGTCAACCTGGGTTTTATTTGATTTAACAAGATTTATAACTCGGTTTATCGTGGGATAAGCAGTGTAAGTAAAAATAGAACCCATTACAAAACCGCCGATACTAAATGAAACCTTAATGTTCTTTATCATTCGTTGTAATTGTTGTGAGGTATATTTTGAAGCTTCCCATTTCATTTTTGCACCTCTTCTTTATTGAGCAAGTCCTGCACCTTGCCAATCAGCCACTTGGTAGCTTCCTTTGTTTCTTTCCAAGTTTCTTTTCCAAAGTACTTTGCCTTGTCTCCGTAGCTGATTGAGTCCATGTAGCTATCCAAAACAGCACCCAGTTTGTCTTTTGGCAGTGTTGTGAAGTGATATAGCAGGATTTTGCCTTTTGTTCCATCTGGCAAAGAAGGAAAATAGTCTTTAACCAGCTTGTCCCTTATGTTGGAATCTATACTGGGAAAATAATTTACAATATATTCCTGCTTTGCAGGCTCAGATATATGCTTCCAATGATAAGCATCATCTCCTGACTTTGATTTCCTACAGAAAGAAGCTGTGCCAAGAGTGAGTGCTGCAGTTAAAGTTATTGTGACAAGTGTTTTTTTCAGGCTATCCATTTTATAGTACCTCCTTGCTGTGTTTTTAGAAGGATTATATTTTAAAATTGATTTGCTATAGAATAAAGCAGATTTTTCAGTAACTAAAGAAAAAGAATTGGAAATTCCGAAAAAAATCCGGCCATAAAGCACCTATTCGGATAATCTTCGCCAAAAACATATTTAATTAATCGGATTTCCTGCGAATCGAATAAAAATCATAATAATTTTTTTTGGCAAAGTATATAAATTTTTAAATCAGTGTAGAATACATGATACCACAAGAACTAATCAGTAGAAATGATAACTCCCTTATGAAGAACTTCATAATCAGGAAAAACTCCCGTAATATCCTCCAAAAAGCTGGCAAGTCATTTTTTGGATTTTCATTTTCTTGTCAGATAATATATTGTAATTGGGCGAGTTAAATGATTGGCAATGAAGAACTCTTAATATTAGCGCACTTAAGGAAAAATGCAAGGAAGAGCCTTGCGATGATAAGCAGAGAACTAGGGATGCCAATCTCCACTGTGTTTGACAGAGTCAACAAACTGCAGGAAGAGATTATCACAAAGAACACCACATTCATAGATTTTGCAAAGCTTGGTCATGGATTAAAGATAAATTATGTAATCAGGGCTAAGAAAAACAAGGCAAAACAGCTTATCAACTTCCTGATGAGCAATCATAAGGTTAATTCTGTATTCAAGCTGAAGAATGACAATGAGTTTGTTATCGAGACAATATTCAGGAACATGGTTGAGTTTGACAATTTTACTGAAACACTGGATGATTATAAGGCAAAAAACATCAATGTAATAAACATTGTAGAAGAATTAAAGAAAGAAGAGTTTCTGACTAATGCAGGTCATGTCCAAGGCTAATCCAACGCATCGGTGTTGACGCCTGTTGAGAAATCTATTTCTTTATATTTTAGAAGTATTGCTTTTATCTCTTTTTTGAGCTGCTCATATCTTTGTTTTGTCTTTGCCTCAAACTTGATTGTGATATAAGGGCCGTTCTGGGAAGCGCGGATTATGATCATTTCATCCTTTGTGTCTGCCCTGAACCCGTCAATGTCAATATATTCTGCATCTGGAAACATCTCTTTCAGGTCAGCTGCAATCTGGTTGTCAATCAATGGAAACTTTATATTATCTGGGCAGCCAAGCTTGATTTCAGGGCTTGACACATACTGCGCTAAGCCCGAAATAGCCTTGCTAAGGCTCTGGCCTGTGCGACTCAGCAACTGTAGCAGCCTAAGTGTTGCATAAATCCCATCATCATGCCCGTAAAAATCATCAACAAAGAAAAAATGCCCTGACAATTCTCCACCAAAAGCTGCTTTTTCTTTTTTGATTTTTGCTTTGATAAAAGAATGGCCTGTCTTCCACATAACTGGAATGCCGCCTGCTTGCTTTATTGCATCTGTTGTCTGCTTTGAGCATAAAGTATTGTACACAATCTTTGCCCCAGGTGTAGAATGCAGCACATCCTGAGCAAGCAGTGCAACAAAAGTATCATTCCAGATTAGATTTCCCTTCTCATCAACCACCCCAATCCTGTCTCCGTCAGCATCGTATGAAAAGCCAATGTCTGCTTTTTCTTTTACAACCCTGTCAGCTAAGCGCTGCTGGATTTTATGCTCAGTTGGGTCTGGTGTGCCACTTGGAAAACTACTGTCAGGCTCGCAGTTCTGGCGTATCACTTTACAGCCAATATCTTCAAGAGCATCTGGAACAAAAACACCAGAGAAAGTATTAGCACCGTCAATCACCACCTTAAACTTCTTGGTTATGTTGAATCTTTTGAGAACATCTTTTTTGTAATCTGGAAAAATATCTTTTTTGGTTAGCTTTGCTTTTCTTTCAAACTTCTTAAATTCACTTGCTTTGACAATTTTTAATAATTCCTGAATCTCCTCTGTCCCAAATGTGTTTGAGAAGTCTCTACCAAGCTTAAAGCCATTGTACTCTGACGGGTTATGGGATGCAGTTACCATCACACAACCTTTGCACTTAAAGTAATACTGTGCCCAATAGACATTCGGTGACAAGGCACTCCCAATATCATAGACATCCACACCATTCTGAAGAAGCTCTTCACTGAATATTTCCTTGAATCTCTCACCTGTTGCCCGGTTGTCGCAACCAATAACTGCTTCAGTTACCTGGTGTTCATACAGCATGGTGATAAAGCTGCGTGCAATGAGGCGCACCACGTTTTCATTCAATTCCTTGTCAACTATGCCACGAATGTCATATCCTCTGAAAATATGCTCTGGAATGCTCATTCTATATCCTTCCATTCCTTGATTGCTATCTCATATCTCTCCATTGTTCCAGTGTCAAACCACTGGCCAGAGAATGGATAACCAAACAACTTGCCTTCCTTAGCAATCCTTGGAAAAACATCTATCTCAACCATAGACTTTCCTGGCTTGACCAGGTCAATTGCCTCAGGCTCCATTATATAAAGCCCAGAATTAATAAGCTTGCTTGGCTCTGTGCCTTTTTTTGGCTTTTCAATAAACTCAACAATCTTGTTACCCTTAAGTTTTGCAACACCAAATGCACTTGGGTCCTCAACTGTTGTTAATGCAATAGTTGCTTTGCCCTTATTTTGCTTGTGGAACATGTACATATCAAACAAATCAATATTTTTCAGCTCATCTGCATTACACATTACAAATGTATCTGTAAGAAATTCTTTTGCCAGCCTAAGAGGACCGCCTGTACCAAGCGGCTCATCCTCTTCAACATAGATTATGTTAACCCCAAACCTCCTGCCGTTGCCAAAATATTCCTTAATCTTATCAGCTTTATAACCAACTGAGATAATAATCTCTTTTATTCCATATTTTCTAAGAAGGTCAATAGTATGCTGGAGTATTGGCTTGTCATGTAGTGGCACAAGTGGTTTTGGAATCTCGTGGGTAATTGGCTTAAGCCTTGTGCCCTTGCCGCCAGCCATGATAATTGCCTTTTTTGGCTTGTTGTTGCCCAGTGCCTGCATAAGAAACAACTCAATTGCATGGCTCCTGTTCTTAATCTTATGGCCATCTATCTTGAGGTCTATCTGCTTTAACAAATCCTCGTCCAGAGTAAGAGTAACTCTTTCCTTCATGTAGACTGACAAAATACACCACCTATTTAAAAGTTTTGCTTTGTATGATAAAGTATGATAAAATAAAAGTATATAAAGGAGTATGTCTTATAGTATGATATTATCATACATTTTAATACAACACACCAAAACACCTCCGTGATTAAAATGTTAGAAAAATTTGAAGACGACTATATGGATGAGGATGTGGAAGAAATACTGGTGATAAAAGCGAACAAGCCAGCCACATCTGTTAAGCACATAGAGAAAATACGGGAATTCGTGAAACTAAGCAAGAAAAGCAAAGATCAATTTAGTGACTTTGTCAAAAAGGATTAGACTAAAAAATGGACGAATTTGACATATATGAGATCGACTTGCTTGAGGAGAGGGACAATATTGACAACGTTGAGAGAGCATTCATGCTTGGCTACCTAAAAGATTAGACAAGCTGTGCTCTCAGATAATGAATAGTTACATCTATAACCTTTACCCTCACTCTTTCTCCAAGCAGGTTTTCGCTGCTTGGTATAATGACGGGCCTGTAGAAATCATTTCTTCCAATCCAGGTATTGTCCTTACCTTTTTTATCAATCAGCACTTCGCCTGTCCAGTTTAGCCATTTCTTGTTTTTTGCTAGGGCAATTCGGTTGAATGCTGTTGTCAGCTGTCTGCTCCTACTCTTTGTGAGTGCGCCTGATGGCTGCTTGAATTTTGCAGCCTTAGTGCCTGGCCTTGCCCAGAACCTGCTTCTGTTAAGCACATTTGGCTTAATTTCCCTGATTAACTTAAGAGAATCCTCAAAATGCTTTTTGGTCTCACCTGGAAATCCGCAGATAATATCTGTTGCGAGTGTTATATCTGGAATCTCATCCCTGAATCTGCGCACAATGAACTTAAAATCAAGCACCTCATACTTACGATTCATCTTTTTAAGGATAGTATTATTACCTGACTGCACAGGACAGTGCAGGAACTTGAACATCTTATCATCTTTATATACCCTAATAAGTTCGTCAAGGTGCTCAAGCACGTGGTTTGGGTTTGCCATACCAAGCCTTATCTTAAAATTTCTTGGAATATGGGTAACCTCGCGCAGAAGCGCAGGAAGGTTGGTTTTAATGTCCTGACCATATGCGCCAGTGTCCTGGCTTGTGATCCATATTTCCTTGACACCTTCCTTAATTGCCGACTTGATGTGGGTGATAATACTATCAATTGGATATGAGAACAGGTCACCCCTTGCAAACTTGACCTTGCAATAACTGCAGTTGCCGCTACAGCCGCTGGCAATCGGCACAATATCAATAAAAGGGTTCTTCCTAATCTTTGGCAGGTTTAGGCGCGGGTTTTTCTCCTCTGCCAGGAGCACAACAGTGTTTCCGTTAAGTGTTTCTTCAACAACATCCACTATATTGTTGATCTGGTATGTTCCAATAAGAGAATATCCCATTAGCTTCTTGATATTTCCATCTGCCTGGGGAATGCAGCCTGCAACAATAATTTTTTTGCCCATCTCTCCAAATTCCTTTAGCTTTTTATAGAATGCAGTTTCTGTCGGACCTTTGACAGTACAGCTGTTTATTATGACTAAATCTGCATTTTCTGGCTTGTTTGTGATGTCAAAATAGCCTTCTTTAAGCAAACCAGCCATAATCTCTGAGTCTGCAATATTAGTAGAACAACCTTGCGTGATGATACAAATTTTTACCATGCTATTTATACAGAACAAATGGTATAAAAATATTCCCAATTATTGCAAAAACCTTAAATAGTAGTTTTGCCATTATAAGGTCTGAGGGGAGTTAAATTGGATAGTAT
This sequence comes from Candidatus Aminicenantota bacterium, assembly GCA_017610325.1. Lineage (GTDB taxonomy): Archaea > Nanobdellota > Nanobdellia > Woesearchaeales > JAFCCF01 > JAFCCF01. The sequence continues at coordinate 21,192 of JAFCCF010000006.1, forward strand.
AACACTTGGTGGGAATATCGAACTAGTTGGATTTAAAGAGCTCGAACCTGGAGAGCTTGTTGTGGTAAAGAAGGTTGTTGGCAACTATGCAAAGGATATGGGTGAAAAGAACAAAGAATTTGAGAAGCTGACACTAACTTTAGAGAAAGAGGGTGAGAATTTTAAGGTTAAAGCCCTTCTAAAAGCAGGCAAGGATTTTAATGCAGAGGAAACAGAAGATAACCTTTTTTTTGCTATGGACAAGAGTCTAAAGAAAATAGTAAACGAACTTTAGTTTTCTAATATGAAGCACGCAAATATACTGAAAAAGGTAATTACAGCTTTAAACACAAATCTCCCTAATCCTGGAAATGACCAGGTTATGCTAAGGGTAGAAGATAAGGCTGTTGAAGTATCAAAACAGAATTTCCACAAGATTGAACCAGTTATATCAGATAAAAAAATTGCGTTTATAGATGGGGGCAATGCAGAGCTGATAAGCGCTCCAAACTTCTCAGTGCACTTTATAAGGTTAGCATACTGTATTTTCCAGAAGAACAAGAGAATCCAGAGCAGGCAGCAGCATTTCTATGTTTTGGCAACATCAAGTGTTAAGGAAGGTAAGATAATGTATAAATGTCAGATATTCCAGGGCAAAGCTGTTCCAGATGAAGCTGACCTTGTTTTTGAAGCTACAGATGAGACACTAAGGCATGGTTTAAGGCATTTTTCTATATCTAAATTAGGGGGGATTGCAAGACGCTTTGCTGAACTGAGAATGGCTACAGAGCTGTGCAGGGAACTAGAACCTGGTTCTGTAATTGTGCTTGATGGAACACTTGAGGCAGCTGTCACTAATGAGAAAAAGTACCTGGATGAGCTGTTTAATGCTGGTCTGGATAGGAATGTGCTTGTCACAAGCCTTGCAAAGACAACAGGACTGTTGTCAGACAAGGCAAATTCATTTAATGCTGTGCTTAATGAGCTTGGACCAGAAGGAATATGGTATTATCACCCTGTTACTGAGATTAAGGCGAGCAGCTACCAGGCAGACATCTATTTTGTTAAGCTGCACCAGAAATCTGAGCATGTTTTCAGGTTTGAGCTCTTCAAGAAGCAGCAAGCAGGTGATGTGCTTGGAATATTGGCTGCAAACTCAAAGGATATGGTGTTTCCAGGCTACCCATACGGCCTGATAATCACTGACAGGCTTGCAAGGGTGTCAAATAGGGAAAAAGAATATCTTATCACACAGCTTAGCACGGTTGCTGCAGATGATTTTGATAAATTAAAGCGTTATGTGAACTCAACTAATGCGCACCATATACTAGACAGAATCTCTTGAGAATCGCAAGGTTTATATATTACTAAATTTTATTAAATTTATATAATCATGATTCATCGGAGGGAATAAAATGAGAAAGTTCTTGTCAAAAATAAAGGCCTCAATGGGCGCTGGAGATGAAGATATCCCAGAAGAAGAACAATATGTTGAGCTTGACACAGCTGAGGTTGAGGAAAACAGTCAGAAGATAATAGTTAGGCCATTTATTCTTGAAGATTTCTCTGATGTCAAACCAATACTTGATTCTCTGAGAGAGAACAACACAATTGCACTGGTTAACATAAAACCTCTGAAAAACAAGGACCTTGTTGAATTAAAGAGGGCAGTGAGCAAGCTAAAGAAGACATGTACTGCAATTGATGGAGATATTGCAGGATTCGGAGATGACTATATTGTTATTGTTCCTGGCTTTGCAGAGATTCACAGGACAAAGGGAACCACCAAGGAAGTCAAGGCAGAGATTGACGAAGGCGAATAAGAGATTTAATCTTTTCTTTCTATATTTTTTATTACCATAAATAATATAAATGTAAATACACCTTGAATTCAATATGCCAGAACCAACAATTGAAAAACTGGAGAACCAGCCATGTCCAATGTGCCACAAGAAGGCAGTTACCCTCATGCAGAAGGAAGATGAGATACCATACTTTGGAAGAGTTATTTTATTCTCAATGAGCTGCGGCAACTGCAAGTTCCATGAAGCTGATGTTGAGGCAATGGAGAAAAAAGAGCCGTGCAAGTTCACGATTGAGGTTAGCTCAGAAGATGACATGAAAATAAGGGTTGTCAAGAGCAGCCAGGCAACTATAAAGATTCCAAGGATTGCAAATGTGACGCCAGGGCCAGCATCAAACGGCTACATCACAAACATTGAAGGCATCCTAAACAGAATCAAGGTGCAGACAGAGCATTTGAGAGATGGCGCAGAAGACCCTACAGAAAAAAAGAAAGCCAAGAACATGGTAAAAAAGCTCCAGAACATTATGTGGGGCAGGGAAAAAACAACAATCACAATCGAAGACCCGACTGGCAACAGTGCAATTATTTCAGATAAGGCTGTCAAAGCTAAGATAAAATGACAAAGATTGGAATTATTGGCGGAAGTGGTCTGGAAGACCCTAAGATTCTCAAGGAACAAAAGGATGTTGAGGTAGAGACAGAGTTTGGCAAGCCAACATCTGCTCTGATGACTGGTAAGATTGGAGATGTTGATGTTGTTATCATAAGCAGGCATGGTAAGGAGCACACAATACCCCCAACACATGTTAATTTCAGGGCTAATATCAGGGCATTGAAAGAAGCTGGATGCACGCACATTATTGCAACAACTGCCTGCGGTTCCCTGAAGAGGGAGATTAACAGGGGTGACCTCATCATACTTGACCAGTTCATTGACTTCACAAGGCAGAGGCCAGTGTCATTCTATGAGAAGTTTGAGCCGCACAAGCCAGACCATGTCTCGATGGCACAGCCATTTGATAAGAACCTTAGAAAAGTCCTTATTGAAACTGTTAAGGAGCTTAAGCTAAAGCATCATGAAAAAGGAACTATAGTTACAATTGAAGGAGCAAGGTTTAGCACAAAGGCAGAATCAAAGATGTTTTCCAAGTGGGGGGCTGATGTAATAAACATGAGCATTGCACCGGAGTGCATCTTTGCAAATGAAGCTAGGATACCATATGCTGCTGTGGCAATGAGCACTGACTATGACTGCCTGTTTGATGATATTCCTGAAGCTAAATGGGAGGAAATCCTGGAAGTGTTTGCCAAGAATGTTGAAAAGGTAATAAGTTTATTGACAACTACAATCCCTAAAATTAAATAATTAATCTCCTTCAAATTTTGTCTGGGTATACCATTTATAGCCTGCTTTATTGAGCTTTTCCTGCCCGCCCACATCTGGCAGGTTTACTATAAAGCCAATCTCAACAATCTTGCCGCCAAGCTTTTCAATCAACTGTGCAGCTGCCAAGGCTGTGCCGCCTGTTGCCAGCAAATCATCTATAAGCAGCACCTTCTGGTCTTCAAGAATGCTATCCTTGTGAATCTCAACTGTATCTGTACCATACTCAAGCTCATATTCCACAGATTCTGTTTCTGCAGGAAGCTTTCCCTTTTTCCTGATTGGCACAAAGCCAATCCCCAGCTCATATGCAAGCACACCTCCGATGATAAAGCCGCGAGCCTCAATGCCCACAATAATATCAATCTCCATGTCTTTGTATCTGTCAAGAAAATCCTTGATGCACAGCTTTAACCCAATAGGGTCCTTTAGAAGTGTTGTTATGTCACGAAACATTATGCCCTTCTTAGGCCAGTCTGGAACAGTCCTGATTTTTGATTTTATTGGCATCATAATCACCTTTAAAGCCCAGCTTCCTGTTTAAGTACTTCTGCCTTATCAGTTTTTTCCCATAAAAAGTCTGGATCATTCCTGCCAAAATGGCCGTATGCTGCGGTCTTGCAGTATATTGGTCTTTTAAGCTGTAGATGTTCTATTATTTCTTTTGGTGTAAGTGGAAAATGTTTTTTCACAAGCTCGCTGATTTTCTCTTCAGGTATCTTGTTTGTTCCAAAGCAGTTAACATTAATAGATGTTGGTTCTGCAACGCCAATGCAATAGCTTAGCTGTACCTCACATCTGTCTGCCAAACCAGCTGCAACAATGTTCTTTGCAACATACCTTGCAGCATATGCCCCTGACCTGTCAACCTTGGATGGGTCTTTTCCTGAAAAGCATCCTCCACCGTGCCTTCCTTCGCCGCCGTAAGTGTCTACAATGATTTTCCTTCCAGTAACTCCAGTATCTCCTTTAGGACCACCAATCACAAAAGAACCTGTAGCATTTATATGTATCTTTGTATCCTCATCAATCCAGTCCTTGCAGATTGGGTTAATCACGTGCTCAGTAATTTTTTCCCTTAACTCCTGCTCTGGTAGCTCTTCCTTGTGCTGCTGTGCAATAACAATTGCAGTAGCTTTTTTTGGCTTGTCATCTTCATATTGAATGCTTATCTGGCTCTTGCCATCTGGTCCAAGATGAGGTATAATTCCCTCTCTCCTGACCTCAGCAAGCCTTTGGGTAAGCTTATGCGCAAGAATTATTGGAAGTGGCATAAGCTCCTCGGTTTCATTGCAGGCAAAACCATACGTCATTCCCTGGTCACCTGCGCCCTGCTCCTTGTTCTCTCCTGCACCCACTAAGACTCCCTGCCTAATATCCGGGCTCTGTTCGTGGATTGCAACCCATACACCTGCATCATCACAATCAATGCCAAATTTGGGATCTGTATAACCTATATTTTTTAGAGTTGACCTGACAACCTTCTGTACATCAACATAT
>JAFCCF010000007.1 GCA_017610325.1 Candidatus Aminicenantota bacterium
CAGCCTATAATGAGCAGAAGCACATTGGGGCTGTGATTGATGCTGCAAAAAAGGTTCATTCTAATATTGTTGTTGTTGATGATGGAAGCAGGGACACGACCTTTGAGATTGCAAAGCAGAAGGGTGCTGAGGCACTGAGGCATGTTGTTAACCTTGGCAAGGGAAGTGCTCTTAAGACTGGCTGTGAATATGCATTGTTACAGGGTGCTGAAAAGATTGTTGTGATTGATGCTGACGGACAACACAAACCAGAACAGATTCCGGAGTTTCTTAAAGAGTTGAAAGGAAGAGGAATAGTGTTTGGCTACAGGAGATTTAGCAGGAAAATGCCGCTGGTGTTCAGGTTTGGCAACTCCTTGCTCAACCACACAACCAATCTATTGTTTGGCATAGACATAAAAGACACACAGTGCGGCTACAGGGCATTCACAGCAAAGGCATACAAGAAGATTAAGTGGGACTCCAATGATTACAGGATGGAATCAGAGATGATTGTGAATGTTGCAAAGCATAATATAAGGTATACTGAGATTGGGATTGAGACAATCTATGCAGATAAGTATAAGGGAACCACGTTTATAGATGGAATTAAGATAACACTTAACCTTATTTGGTGGAAACTTACAAAAGCATAAGATATAAATACTGCTTATAACAGATTATTAGTTAAAATGGTGCTAGGAGTACAAATACTGGGCATATTGTTTGGATTGTTCATGCTCTACTACAGTTTTTTGCATTTCAAGAGAAAAGAGTTTAACAGTGGAGCATTTGCTTTCTGGCTTATTGTCTGGGCTGTGCTTGTTATTCTTAGTGTTTTTCCAGGCATACTTGACCCGCTTGCATCATCTTTGAGTTTTATCAGGGTAATGGATATGCTGGTTGTGCTTGGAATTATGTTTATAATAGGCGTGACATTTTATAATTTTACAATAACAAAGAAGACAGAGAGGAAGGTTGAAGAGCTTGTCAGGAAGCTCGCTATAAGGAAAGGCAAATAGCAAAAATTAAATAGTTCTTTAGATTTGTCTGCTCTATGAAAATATGCTTTATTAATCCAACAATAGAGATGCGAAGAAGCGTTGCAGAGCTTGCAAGGAATCTTGCAGAGCGCGGGCATGAGATTGGCCTGGTGTGGCCAAGGCTGCATAAAAAAGGATTTGACATGAGCAGGCACTTTACCAGCATGCTTATGCATGATAACATAAAGATTATTGACTTTCCGTGTTTCCAGGTTTCAAAGATATTTTATTCATGGCCAATACCAAAAAAAGGCAGTTATGTTAAAAAGATTAAGCAGATTTTACGCGAATATGATGTTGTGCATATGTGGACATATTTCTATATAATTAATGTGACACCACTCATACTAAGGAGATTAAAAGAGTACAGGGCAAAGGTTGTTATGACCTCTGACACATTCCCTGGATTCTCATTCAAGGACCCAAGCCTAATAGCTAATTATACGCTCGTTGTTTATGCAAAGCTTTTTGGAAGGTTCTTGTTTAATTCATGCGACAAGGTTCTTGTTTACGGCAAGAGCATGATTAAACCAGCAAAAAAAGCTGGTGTGCGCAGGAAAAAGCTTAAGATACTGCCAATTGGTATCTACACAAATAAATTTATTGTCAAGGACAAGAACAAAATTAAGAAAGTAAGAAATGAGTTTTATGTGCGCCCTAGCACTGCAATGATTTTGTTTGCAGGTCTTCTCAACCCTAGGAAGGGCATTGACAAGGTAATAATTGTAACAAAGGACCTTCTTGACAAAGGATTAAAAGTTAAGACAATTGTTGCAGGTGAAGGACTGAAGAAAAAGTACAAAGACATGGCAAAAACATATGGAGTGGGGAACTCTGTTGTATTTCCTGGCAGGAGAAAAGATATTCCTGTGCTGATGAATGCTGCAGATGTGGTAATCCTTCCAACGAGGGGAGAGGGTCTGCCAGGGGTTGTGATGGAAGCTGCAAGTGCTTCAACACCGGCTGTGGCAAGCAACACACCATGCATACCTGACCTAGTTATTGATGGTGTTAGCGGATATCTTTGCAACATGGATAATGCAACTGAGTTCACAGAAAAAATAGAATATCTTGTAAAACATCCGACCACCAGGAAAAGGTTTGGTAAAGCTGCAAATAAGCATATCAAAACCTATGACTGGAAAGTTCTTATCAAAAAATATGAAAAATTTTATAAGAATATAATAAAGGGTTAACGCTTATCTTTCTTGATTACTTTTTTGAACAGGTTCTCAAGATTTCTTATGAGAACATCCCATGAATAGCATCTCTTGGCTTTTTCAAGGCAGGCCTTGCTCATCCTGCTATGCAGCTTGTCATCTTTAATCAGTTTTCTTATGTGCTTCTCAAGCTCTTTTGGCTTGCCTGGCCCTACAATATAGCCGGTCTTTGCATGGTCAACCACGCTTGGAATTCCTGAAATGCTGGTTGAGACTTGGGGTATGCCAAGTGACATTGCTTCAAGCAGTGTGTTTGGCAGGCCTTCTCCTGCAATGCTTGGCAGCACAAACACCCTTGCTTTCATTAGATAATCCTTTACCTTGTTGGGGGGTATCTTACCAATGAATTTTATGTTTTTGCCAGCTTCTTTCTTAAGCATCTCCTCATCTTCGCCATCTCCAATAAGCCAGCATTCTGCTTCAGGGATGTTGTTCATGGCTTTGATAAGATTAATAACACCTTTTCTCCAGATTAGCTGGCCAACATATACTACTTTGTCGCCTTTTGCAACCCTTTTGTCAATGTCAACACCATTGCCAACAATCTCAAGCTTATAATTCTTGAATACCTTGTTGACAATGTCAGCTATTGGCTGGTTCTCAACAACAACTTGTGTTGAGGTCTTGAAAACAAACCAGTTAGCTATCCTGCCAGCTAGGTGTTTTCTTGCAAAGAACCAGTCACCGCCACGAATCCATGCAAAGGTTGGTATTTTATAGAACATTCTCAGCAAACAGCCAATAAGACCGCTTGGCACAAGGAACATGCACTGTGTTGCATCAATCTCATGTCTGTCTTTCCTAATTCTTAGAAATGCATGCAAGGTAAATGAGAGATAATCGAGAGCATATGTTGGAATCTTTGGATATTTTATCCTGACAATCTTGTATCCATCTTTTTTTTCTTCGGTTTTTAGGCCCTTGAACCATTTTGTGTATACAGTTACCTTATGGGCTTTTTTGATAAGATGTTTTGCAATATTAGATGTCTGAATCTCTGTACCAAATTTTACAGCTGGTGGGAAAAAAGGAAGAATAATTGCAATTTTCATCTTTTCTTGACAACCTTAGCTGGAACGCCAACTGCAATTGAATAAGCAGGAATATCCTTGGAAACAACAGCTCCAGCACCTATCACGCAACCCTTGCCAATCTTCACACCTGGAAGAATAACAGCATTAGCGCCTATCCAGACATCATTTCCGATCTCAATTGGCTTTGTCTCGTAGCCCTGATCAACAATTGGCGTGTTCCTGTCAGCAAACTTATGGTTAAATGTGAACATTTTGACTGCAGGTGCAATCCTAACATTGCTGCCTATTTTCAGGCCGCCCTTTGCGTGCAGGTAACAGAACTCATTTAGTGAGGTATTGCTACCAATCTCCATGTTCTGCGGCTCCCGGACCATAACTGCTTCAGCAACCCAAAGCTTTTTGCCGCATTTCTTAAGCGCCATCTTGTAAAGGAACCTTCTGCATGGATAGAAAACAGGAACATACCTGAAAAAGTATATCATGAACTCCCAGAATTTATTTATTAGAGTCTTTTTTGGCATTTTCAACCTCCTGAATCATATAATCCGGCTCCTCTTTTGTGAGCTCTAAGGACAGCCTAATTTGAGAACCTCTGTAACAAGCTCTATTTCCTCTTCATCAATATTTGGTATGTACAATGGAATATTCATTTTTTCAGCCATGGTGCAAACACCTTATGAGTTTTTTTATCATATGGTCCGGTCATCGCAATATAAACTGCAGAATCTGGCTCAAGTGCCTCCATTGAATGCCAAGTTTTTGGTTGAACCTCCACACCGCAGTTTTCTCCATTAGGCTCTATCACATAAGATTCTTTTAATTCGCCGTTATTGTTCCATTCAATTATCTTAATCTTCCCTTTCAAAGCTAGGAACACCTCAGTCTTATTGTCATGCATGTGGGGCTCTACTTTGCTTCCTGGCTGTACTACATTCAAGATTCTTTGTATAACATCAGATTTATCCTTGTGAAAGTTATAGTTATATCTCTTTCTTTCAGATTCTCTTGCCTTCTCTGCAGTTTTATTTATAATTTCAAGATTTATTGGTATCATTGAGAACTCCCTCTTTTTTTATAAAATCAATATAAATCTTAAGCCCATCTTCAAGCTGGTACTTTGGCTTATAGCCAAGCAGTTTCTTTGCCTTGGATATATCTAGCGTGCCCCTCTCTGGCCTTTTTTCGCCCTCAGGCAGCTCTTCTGTTGTAACCTTAAGGCCAGGTATGATATTTTCAAGGATTTCTGTAAGCTCCTTTAGTGACCTTGCATTGCCGCAGGTTATGTTGAAAGTCTGGTTTGCTGCTTTGTCTGATTTTATTGCAAGGCAGAATCCCTGGGCTGTATCTTCAATAAAGCTAAAGTCAAGCTTTGACAAGCCACCGCCATGAAGTGTTAATGGTTTGCCCATAAGTGCATTTTCCACAAGAATCTGGCTAACTCTCCTATTAGCATCTGTAGGTCCATAGACTGTAGAAGGCCTAATGATAGTATAATCTATCTTAAGCATCCTACAGAATACCTTTGTAAGAATCTCGCCTGATAGCTTTGTTCCCCCATACAAATTTATAGGGTTTGTCGGATGTTTTTCATCTGCAGGTATGTACTCAAAATCACCATAAACCGTGCTTGAAGAAGTGAAAAGAAACCGATCAACAAAACCACACTCCCTGATTGCTTCAAGAACACTCATTGTACCATTCATATTAATGTCAAATATTTCCTCAGAAAATTTGTTTGATATATTTGCAAGAGGAACAGCTGCAAGGTGTATCACGCGCTGTGGCTTGAATCTTTTCAGGGCTGAGAGCACAAGTGCTTTGTTTCTCACATCGCCACGGATAATCTCAATTCCATTAAGTATATGCTTTAATCTGTACTGTAGATATACTGGATAATGGCTTTTTACAGGATTTATGAAATTAAGGAAATTGTCAAAAACAGCTACTTCATCTCCTTGTTCTACCAGATTTTTTGCAATAAACGAGCCAATAAAACCCGCACCCCCCGTAATTAAGATTTTCATTTTAGTTAAGTTTTATTCGTGGATTTATAAAGATTGCGATTACGCTACTTCTTAATAACCCAATAGCTGAAACAGAATATCCGTGACCTAAATTCAGTTTTTCTGCTGATTGAAGAGAGCACATCTAGTATAAAATGCGGAATTGTGCCAAACAGCATTAAAATAAAGATATTATGAACAAACAATGCAAGCAGTACTAAGATTATGTTAAATTCAATTGTATGGAAGATAAGAATATGGTTCCTGTGGTGGGTTATAAAGTACTTATAGCACTTAACAAGATTGAACTTTTTGAATCTAAAAACATAATATATGTAATGGTCTACATCTATTAGAAATCCTGTAAAAAAAGCTATTAACGCCCACCAGCCATAGAATGGGGCCAGAAAAGCTGCTATTAATGCTGAAAGTAATACATGATACTGGATTAACATGGTCTGGCTAATCCACAATTAATATATAATACTTAGGTTTTTCAGATTCTATGAAACACAGATTCATATCTGCTCCAAGATTTGATGTTGATAAAGAGCTTGGAAAGGTGTTACCTAGATTCTGCCCTAAAAATGCGTATGTTCTTGATGCTGGCTGTGGAATTGGCATATATAGCCAGATGTGCCCTGGAAAGAAATATCTTGGAATTGACATCCAGCCAAGAGAAGAATGGGGCAAATATAGCAAGACATGGATTAGTTTTAAGAAAGGTGACCTGAGAAAACTTGATGAAAGGAACGAGTTATTTGACTTTGCATTATCTGTCAATTGCTTAGAGCATGTTAAAGAAGACAAGAAGGCAATTAGAGAAATTTACAGGGTGCTTAAAAAAAGCAGTTATTTTGTGTTCACGGTGCCAACAAGATGGTACTGGATTGCACAGTTTGGAAGGCACTGTTATCATCATTATTCAAAAAAACAACTTACTCAACGGGTAAAGAGCGCTGATTTTAAGATTATCATGTTAAAAAGGGTTGGTGGATTTTTTGCATTGCTGTGCCATACCTTTGATACATGGTTTAGTTATGCTGCGCTTCTGCCATTTCATGTATTTGGAACGCTTAGCAGCAACAAGCAGCAAAAGATTCTGAACAACACAGTACATTTTCATATGAATTTCAGCTGGGGTAGGAAACTACACATGTTGATTCTTAAAATAATCTGGGGCTTGGACAAGATATTTTATTTCCTCAGCCCAAATTATCTTATTGTTCTCAAGAAGTAAGTTTTGTTATGAACAGTTCTACGCTAAGGTCTATGCCAAGGGCCAAGATAATTTTGCCTGCAATCCTTTCAGGCAAACCATAATCTTTCAAGTCATTCCTGAACTTCTCACGCCAGATGTTCTTGGATTTTACAGGATATTTCTTAAGTTCTCTTGAAACAAAGTGCTGGGTGATGTATTTTATATGGTCAATATAATTTGTTGGCCTGTCAATCATCTTAAGATAAAGCTTGACAAGTGATTTTGGAAACATTGCCGGGTAGAATGTTTTGTAGTGTCTCTCATATGGAACTAGGTAGTTTGGTGTGTTAAGGTACAGTACACCATCTTCTTTGAGCACCCGAATCATCTCTGAAAGTGTTTTTTTTGGGTCATCAACATGCTCAAGCACTGTGCTGCACACAACAAACTCAAAATGATTGTCTGGGTATGGCAATTCTTCACCAACTCCCTTGGTAAACTTGACATCCTGCTTTTCAATCTTTGCCAGAAGTCTTGATATCTCAATCTTTTCCTCGTCTGGTTCAATGCCGACCACAACAGCGCCTTTTCTTGCAAGCTCTACTGAAATTTCACCCCAGCCAGCACCAACCTCAAGGATTGTTTTGCCCTTGACATTGTAATGTTTTGATAATAAACGTGATATCTGCTTGCCCCTGTCCCTCACAAGCCGCCTCTTGATTCTCTCTTCATAATCCTGTAAGCCAAGCTCATTAAGATAAGCATTCTTCAGATTCTTATGCAGTAATTTCTCGTACTTTTCGCGAATATTCATTTTAGGTTCTTAAGCTTATATCTGAGGAACACAATAAAAAATATGTTTGCCACAATGCTTGCTATGGCTGCCCCTGATATATGTATTGTTGGAATTAGTAGGTAGTTGAGCACAACCTTGACAACAAGAGTGAATAACATGCCAATTGCAGAAACCTTGACTCCATGAACGCCCCTTGAATTCTGCAGCCACAGGTACAGATTTCTTATTGCAAATACTGCTGCGCTCACTGCAAACAAGATGAGTAGTAGATTACTGATGGGATACTCTGAGCCATAAAACCTCAGCGCAGCATATTCGGCAAAAGGAAACAGCACAGAGACCCCTATTAAGATTGGCAGGAAAAGTTTGTCAACTCTTGCCAAGATTTTTCTCTTTTTTTTGTATTTGACAATTGTTGGGAAATACACTGTGAGGAAAATTTGCACCAGGATCCCTACAATTGACATTGAGCTAAAGAAATATGCCTGGTATATGCCAATTGTAGCATAGTCAAGGAAATAATTAAGCATGAGCTTGTCAACGCTGCCAAGCAGTACTCCGGAGCTGGTCATGAAAAATGCAAATAATGCATAGTTAAAGAGTTTCTTTGCATAGAACTTGTCAAGCTTGAGTGAAATAAAGCGCTTAATAAAAATGATTGTCAGGATAAGGCATAAGATATAGCCAATAGAATAACCGCCAACAACTGCGATATGGTTTTTCATGAACAGCACTAACACAAAAAAACCAGTAAAGGTTCCAATTGAGTAAAGTGCTTCAACAATTGATAGTTTTTTCATAAAATGCAGGCCCTGCAACACAAACCTTGAGAATAGATAAGCAACATTGAGTACTGAAAAGATTAATGCAAGCGTAAACACCCAGGGAGTTAGCTTAAACCATACGATTATTTGGTTCCTGAGCAATATGAACAGCACAAGGAAGATGGTTGTGGTGATTAGTGTTGAAATAATGGATGTTGATATGATTCGCTTTCTTGTTTTTTCGTTTTTGACTGCGCCCAGGTATTTTGTGGTTGAATAGTGTAAGCCAGCGAGCATAAAGATGCTGAAGATAAATGCAACAGACGCTACCAGATTATAAATACCATACTCTGATGGACCAAGCATCCTTCCCGCTATAATCTGTAGCACAAAAAGAAGCCCTTTTGCAAACATAAAGCCAATGAAAACATAGAACAAGCTGGTAATAAAGCTATAGACATCGTCTGTTATCTTAGCTCCGAAAAATTTCTCATAAAAGTGCTTTGTTAACTTAAGCATTGTCTTCTTCATAAGCCTAAAGATTGGAAATATTTATATAAAGGTATCGTTTCAGTGAGATTCAATGAAAGATAAAAAGAAGCAAGAGATTGAAGTGCAGGATAAGGTGGCTAAGTTTTATGAGGGGGTTAGATACAAGAATAGGTATACTCTAAAGTACAATGCATACTGGAACAAAAAGCTAGTAAAGGGTTATAATGGTCCAGGTCTTGTGCTTGATAATGGCTGTGGAGTTGGAATTCTGGCAAATTTCATTGATAAAAAAAAACTGATTGGTTGCGACATATCACTTAACATGTTGTTGAATGCAAAGAAGAGGATGGATAAGCTTGTGAACTCTGACTCTGAACAGTTGCCATTCAAGGATGATTGCTTTGATTTTATGGTTGTTAATTCATTGCTCCACCATCTTGATAATGAAGAAAATGCACTAGCTGAGATGAAAAGGATTATGAAAAAGGGAAGTAGGGTTATTATATCTGAGCCAATCAGTAATCCGGTGAATACTTTGCTAAGGGGTTCTGTGAGCAAGAGCGGTCATTTTTCAGAACAGCATCATGATTATGGCAAAAAGGAATTTGCTGACATAGTTAAGAAGCACTTTAAGATAAAGAAGATTGATTTTCTTGGTTACCTTGGTTATCCCATGCTTGGTTTTCCAGATGTTGTGGATGTTTTCAAGTATTTTCCATTCAAAGGGGTGTTTAGCTCTGCATTGATAGCGTTTGACAATGTAATATCAAAAGTGCCTTTGCTCCGGAAACTCAGCTGGCACATGATAATCAAGGCTGAGAGATAGCTAATTGTTTGTTACATAAACAAAAAGGGTATTTTCTGGCACTGTTTCATGCTCTCTAAATAATGCAATTTCCTTTTCTGCATCATTGCTCTGGCCATAAGGGTTAGTCAGAATTATTACTTTGTTTTGCCTCAGCAGTTTGGACAGGAAACTGGTTAGGTCTCTCCCCATATCATCTGTTAGTTCATCAAAGATTATAACCTTGTTGCTGGGAATTTCATTGTAAGCAATATCACTATTTCTGGCTTTGACATTTGGCTTGTCCTGGTTTGTTAAAGTGATATAATTTATGTATTTATTACCAAGGTGTTTCGTGATAATATCAACTGCAGAGGTTGTCTTTCCTGTATTGTATCTTGAGATAATTACAATACAATCTGAATCTTCAATCTCGGGCAGGCTTTTTGCTAAATCCTTAGATATATCATTTATTATCATCTTGAAAGTTTCTTTAGCAGGAGACTGTTTTCTTTGATAGATTTCTGAATCTCAGCTTCAACATCCTGTTTGCTGGCGTATGGTTCTACGTGTGATTTTAGGAACTGGGCAATTTCGGGTATCTGCTTCTGCTGAATACTAGTCTGCCAGAGGAATACTTCATCCCTTGTCTCTGTTTTAGTTCTTGCCTTGAGGGTTAGCTTTTTATTGTTTAATCTCAGGAAAGAATCAATTGCAATGAAAGCAGTCCTTTTGTTTGCGTCTTTGAAAGGATGGTAAAGGCCAAAGTTGTAAAGAACTTTTGCAAGAAACCTGTAAAGATCAGTGTCCAGTGACTCTTCAACAATTTGCTGGAATGTATCTTTTAGTATTTTGCTTGAATCTGCCTTAGTTACCTGAATAATAAGGTCATGGATATGTATTAAGCTGTTCTTTGTAAATATTAAGTCTTTAAGCAGCAAAAAGCTATATTGCTGTTCCTGTTTTTTCTCAAACATTGCCCGGATTGCGTCTCTAAGGAACTCACTCACTGAAACATGTTTGTTTGTGGTGCTGATGTATTCCTCTATCTGTTTAAAATAGTAATCTGGTATCTTAGTTGTGCGGTATTTTAGTGTCATATAAGTGTCATATATGACACCCAATATATAAAGGTTTTGGTTCTGGCACATGATAATCGAGGCTGAGAGATAGGTTTAAATATGTGAATTGTTTCTAGAAAAGCATGAATGTTGGATACACAATAATCGGATTAATACTATTACTTGTTGTGCCATTTGTTTTCCATTTCTTTGCATTTGGAAAAAAAGTAAACTTGGCAAGCTTGCTTATCTCAGTGCTGGTAGGAGATGGAATTCTGACTGTGGTTGCTATGTTAGCTGGCTTACTGGGATTATTCTATGGCTTTGCTGTGCTTATCCTGTCTATTGCGATTGCAGCCTTGCTTGGATTTTATCTAAAGAAGAAGATTAAAGTTAAGGGACCAAAGATAGGAATAGAATCAGTAATAATAACTGCTTTGTTTGCTTTTTTCTTATGGGTCTGCCAGCAAGTTTCTGGTTTTGTGCTGCTCAATGATGCACTAGGCAAGTATCTGCCATATTCCAGGATAATTATGGAAACGCATGGTATTCCAGCAATATTCACCCAGGGATTGTATTTTAAGATGTTGAATCCACTGCCGTTATTATATATGCACACATCATATCTATTCTCAATAGCTGGCGTGCAAGAAGGTCTTGCTGCTGCAATTCCTATATCTTTCTCAGCTCTCAGTGTGCTGCTGCTTATCACTTGGGCAAAGCAGTATAAAGAAAAGCTTGCTTATTTATTCATAATACCTGTTCTGCTTGTAAGCTATGAGTTCCTTCTCTCATCACAATCATTGTATGTTGAAGCTCCGCTTTTGTTCTTTGCAACAGCTGCATTTTATTTCATGAAAAGGTTCCTTGACAAAGAAAATACATTAGACTTATGCTTCATGTTCATTGCGCTCAGCCTTGCAACAATGAGCAAGATATCTGGCTTGGTGCTAACAGCGGTGATATTTATTGTACTGCTGATAAAAGCAAAGGACAGGACAAAGCTGCTGTATATCAGCTTCCTTTTCTTCCTGCCAGTGTTGCTGTGGCTTGCAAGGAACTTTATTGTTTACAATAATCCATTCTTTATGTCATTTTCCAGCACATTTCCAGGTGTGTTCAATATGTACAGGCAGGCAATGGTATTTGACCCAGGAGTACACATTGGCTATGCTGGCTTTGTCAAGAACCTGTTCTGGCAGTTTCCAGTGTTTATCTTTGCGCTTGTATATATGATAAAGCAGAAAAGAGATTTGCTGGTTAGGGTTGTGTTCATATCCTTTATTGTGTCTGTGATTTTTGTCGGCGTATCTGAGTCTGTAAGAATCCTTGTCAGGTATCAGTATCACTTCTTTGGAATCTTTGCGCTGTTTGGAGCTTTGCTGCTTGCGCATGTGTATTCAAGGATTAAGATTCGCTACAAGAAGCCTCTGCTTTATGCAGCTACAGCCATTATAATGGTTGCAGTTGTTGTTGCAACCTTGTATTTTCCAGGTGTTGTTGAGAGAAAACAGTTTATGTTAGCTGAGAAAGGAGTTGCAGAGTATCTTGGTGCTAATGACACTGGCAACGATTTCCTTATCCTGAGCGATGGCTCAGTTGCACTTGAATGGTTTGGTAACTATAAGGTGATTGACCCTGGTGTTGCATTGTATCTTAAGGTATTCCAGAACAAGAACTTTGATTTCAATGAAAAGGAGGATTATTATTATGATTTCTTCACTGAACATAACATAAAATATATATATGATTCTCCAGCAGGTGCAGATATAAGCGGCACAAGAAAGCACAAGGTTGAGCAGATGCAGCATGTGTTTGATGCTATTGAAGAAGATAGCAGGTTTGAGCTTGTATACAAGACAGATGAGACAAGATTGTGGAGAGTTGTTGCATGAATAAAAAAATCAAGAAGCATATTGTAAAGCTAATTGTGGCTGTTATCGTGCTACTTATTTTCTTCAGATGGATTAATGTCTGGGATTCTTTCGAGATTATGAAAGAGGTTACATGGTCTTATCTTTTGCTTGCATTTATTGTTTATGCCCTATCACAGGTGGTCAGGGCATGGCGATTCTATGTTATTTCTGTTTCGTTGAGAAAAAGAATCAATATTGGGAGAAACATACTGGCACATTTCATTGCACCTGTTGTTGGCAGGCTTACACCTGGCAGGATTGGTGAAGCTGTTAAGATACTGTTAATTGGCTCTGACAAGAAAACCCTTGGCTTTTGCTTTATATTTGAGAAGATTATGGACCTTTTGGTATTATTGGTGATTGTGTTTGCATTTATCATAAATATCCAGCAGATGGTCAAGGTTTATCTCATAGTCATTGTTATTTTCATTGGCATCATTATTGTGGCATTTAACTTTGACAGAATTTTAAACCTTGGCCTAAAGATTATCTCAAAGGGTAAGGTATTGGAAAAAGGTTGGTTTAGGAAGAATTTATCAAAGATTAGGGCAGTTGCTTACATTAGATTATTCTTATTAACCGTTGTTATCTGGGTTATGAACTTTCTCACAGCATATCTTATTGTGTTTTCAATTGGGGAAAGTATTAACTTCATACTCATATCATTGATTCTAGCTGCAAGCATCCTGATGGCTGTTGTGTCAGGTATTCCAGGTGGATTTGGGGTCAGGGAGTTCAGCCTGGCATTTTTGCTTGGTTCATTTGCTGGCTTTACAGAATCAGCAGCAGGGGCATATGCCATCCTTTTCACGCTTCTAATATTAACTACAGAATCAATAATGGCAGGTATTTCATATCCGCTTATGAAAATATTGTACAAAAACAAAAAAGCTTAAATATTTCTCAGTTCGGTGCTCAATAAGGGATAAATAAATGTACAAAAAACACAGCGTATGTCTGATACTGCCTGCATATAATGAGGAAAAGCTTGTTGGCTTAACTATTGAAGGTGCTCCAGATTATATTGACAAAATAATTGTTGTTGATGACGGCAGTAAGGACAAGACCACAGAGGTTGTGAAAAGCTATAAGCAGAAAAGAATCCAGCTCATACAACACGGCGTGAACAAAGGACTTGGAGCTGCGCTCTCAACAGGTTATAAGATTGCCAAAAAAGAAGAATTTGGCCTTGTTGTGGTTGTTGGTGCAGATAACCAGATGCCCCTTGACGAGCTTCATGAGTTTCTTGACCCAATTGTAGATGGCAAAACAGATTACACAAAGGGCAACAGATTCATCAATGATTCAATCAAAGACATGCCCAGGCAGAGGTGGATTGGAAATATTATCCTATCAGTGCTTGAGAAGCCAGTAACAGGATACTGGAGAATCTTTGATAACCATGATGGATACACTGTCATAAGCAAAAAGGCATTAAAGACACTTGACCTTGACCAGACCTGGAAAGGCTATGCATATAACATGGATTATCTTGCAAGATTAAATGCAGCTGGCATGCGTGTAATGGATGTATCACGTACTGCAATATATATTAAAGGAGTGAGGCAGTCACAAATAAAGGTGCCAAAATACATAAAGATGGCGCTGCCACTGATGATAAGGACTTTTTTCTGGAGAATAAAAAACAAATATTTAAAAAAATTGTTTTAGAAGCTGTTGCCTGTATCTTTCATGTCCTGCTCTATCCACTTCTTTGTGTTTTCAAGGCCTTCTTCAAATGAGACCTTTTCTTTCCAGCCAAGCTTCTCAATCTTTGTTGTGTCTGGAATTGGCTTGAGGTTTTCTCCCTGCCTTGTATCACCCTGCTCTGGTGTTATTGGCTTATCTGCATATTTATCAATGATAATCTTTGCAAGCTCATTTATGCTCATCCTTGTCTTACTGGCAACATTGTATGCCTGGCCAATTGCCTCTTTTTTCTGTGCAAGTAGCAGTGTTGCGTCCACATCGTCGCTGACATAAGTGAAGCATCTTATCTGCTCTCCACCACTGTTTATGATTGGTGCTTTGCCATTAAGAATTTTGGATAAGAAGATGTTTATAACACCTGCCTCGCCATGATAATCCTGCCTTGGGCCAAAAACATGGAAATATCTCAGCACAGATGCCTTGACGCCAAACTCTTTTGCATAAAACAATCCATATTTTTCTCCAGTAAGCTTGCTGATGCCGTAAAGTGTTGTTGGATTCTTTACATGTTCCTCATTCATTGGCTTGTCAGAACTGCCAAACACAGAGCCGGTTGATATCTGCACAATCCTTGCATCAGAATCTCTTGATGCTTCCAGGATATTGAATGTTCCAATGATATTTGTTCCAAGGTCAATCCTTGGATTCTTAAGTGAAGCAACAAGCTTTGATGCTGCTTCGTGGAAGATAAAATCAGATTCCTGCACAAGTGGCTTGACTGCATCAAAATCCCTTACATCACCCACAATAAGCTGTACTCTTGGGTTTCCTATCAGGTGCTTGATGTTATTAAACTGGCCGCCTATAAAATTATCAAATATTGTTACTTTTTCTGCACCTTCCTGGAGTAGCCTGTCGACCACATGGCTACCAATAAATCCTGCGCCCCCTGTTACAAGTGCTGTTTTGTTCTTGAATGACATTGATGTTCACCTCGCTGGTATAACTGTTGATTTTATATACACCCTGCCGCTGACTGCTACGCAGCTCCAATTTATCTCCCCTCGCCAGATGCGGGGAGGAAATTGGACCCAGGTGGGCAGCGACAGAGCGCTTATTAAACTTTAAATTCTTTAACCTTTTCCACAATAAAACTTATCTGTTCCTCTGTGAGCTCTGCATACATAGGCAGGCTGAGGATTTCACTGACTATCTTCTCTGTGACTGGGAAATCCGATGCTTTAAAACCTTTATCCTTATAAGATGGCTGCTGGTGGATTGCTAGGGGGTAATGCACAAGCGTGTCAATCTCATTTTCTTTGAGATGCTTTTGCAAGCCATCCCTGTCTTTTGACCTGATAACATAAAGATGATAAACATGCTTCCTGTCATCTGCTTCATATGGTGTGATAACATCTGCATCACTGAACATTTTATTGTACAGCTCAGCATTTTTTCTCCTCATCTCAATCCATTTTTCAAGGTACTTGAGTTTTACATTGAGGATTGCTGCTTGGATTGTGTCTAATCTGTGGCCAAAACCTTCAACAGAACTATCATATTTATGACCTGGCTCTCTACCATGGTCTTTTTGCATGGTTATCTTGTTTGCAATCTCTTCATTGTTTGTGACAACAGCACCTGCATCACCATAAGCTCCTAG
Organism: Candidatus Aminicenantota bacterium; assembly: GCA_017610325.1. Classification (GTDB taxonomy): domain Archaea; phylum Nanobdellota; class Nanobdellia; order Woesearchaeales; family JAFCCF01; genus JAFCCF01. The sequence goes on from JAFCCF010000007.1 coordinate 15,607, forward strand.
ATTTTTTCCTGGATAAAAAGAATAGCATGCAGTCTCTGCATAAGGCAATCTTTTGCCCTTATACTCTGCACCATGTGCCTGGCATGCATCCTCTATAACAACAAGGCTTTTTTCTTCAGCCAGTTCTGTTATTTGCTGCATGTCAGCTGGCTGACCATAAAGATGAACAGGTATGATTGCCTTTGTTTTTGGTGTTATTGCCTGCTTCAGCTTTTCAACATCAAGATTATATGTTTTTTCATCAGCATCAACAAGCACAAATGTTGCTCCGAGTGAGGAAACAGCTTCTGTTGCTGCAACAAATGTATGTGTTGGAACAATAACCTCGTCACCTGGGCCAATCCCATGTGCTTTCAGAGCCAGGTACAGGGCACTGGTGCCAGAAGAAATACCAACACAATGCTTTGCATTGCAGAACTTTGCAAATGCCTCTTCAAAATCAGTTATTGGCTTGCCTCCGATGAAGCGCGTATTGTCAAGACACCATTGTATTGCACTGTCTATGTCTTCCTTGATAGAATCATACTGCGCTTTTAGGTCGACAAACTGGATTCTCATTTTTGTTTGATAATCTTTGCAGGGTTTCCAACAACAATTGTATTGTCAGGAACATCCCTTATAACAACTGCACCTGCTCCAACAATTGCATTTTCACCTATTGTGACTGGAAATAATGTTGCATTGCTACCAATGACAGCTCCTTTCTTGATTAGTGTTGGCTTCCATTTATCATTGGTGCCTGTCCTCCTGTTTGAAGGTGGGTTAAGATCATTGATTGTCATGACACCATGGCCAATGAACACATTATCCTCAATTGTCACAAGCGAGCACAGGAATGAATGTGATGACACAATAACATTATTGCCAATCTTGACATCACTCTGTATTTCTACATAAGAGCCAATGTTACAGTTGTCTCCAACCTCGCAGCCATACATGTTCACAAAGTTCCATATCTTTGTGTCTTTTCCAACTTTGCAGTTTTTTATGATTGAATTTTCATGCTCCATTTTAATTCCCCTCTCATAACAGGGGGTTTCCCCTTATTATAAATTTTGTGGTTTTAAAAAGATTTATATAGGTAACTCATAGGGCACATAATATGCTATGGCTGATTTATTCAATATTGACTGCACTCTTCTTTACATTGCTACATATTGCTGGTAAGAAATTTTCCAAGAACTGTAAAGCAGAATACCTTGCACTTGCAAGAACCATTATGGCTTGTGTTATTGTTATTCCTTTCATAATTGTATTGTGGGATAAATTAATATTCAACACAAGATTCTTTGTCATTTTATTTATTGCTGGTATTACTGGTTCTACTGGCTTTATGTTCTACATGCTGGGTTTAAAATATGGAAAGCTTTCAAGATCTGTTCCATTGCTTAATCTTAGTCCAATAATTACAGTGCTGATTGCTTTGATGATAGTTGGTGAGATGCCTAGTTGGGTTGGATTAATAGGTATATTGATTACAATTATTGGCCTGTACATCCTAAATATAGAAAAAGTCTCTAAAAAGAATATTTGCCATCCTTTTGTTTCAATATTTAAGAATAAGGGCACCAGGTATATGCTCACTGTAACATTTATTTGGGGCATTGGTGCTGCAATTGACAAGAGTGCGGTTCTGGCCTCGGATGTATTGACTTACATACTCTTAGCATATTTCTTTAATCTTTTCTGGATGTTCTGGATTTTGTTAATCAAAGACAGAAAAGACTTCTTAACTAACATAAAGCAGGTCTTTAAATACAATTTTTGGGGAGCAACTCTGATAGGCATCATCAGTCTGTGTGTGATTTACTTCCAGTTTAATGCAATTGCACTTACATATGCTGCTTATGTTATAACAATTAAGCGAACAAGTGTAATTTTATCTGTTATTGCAGGGTATTTATTTTTCAGAGAGAAAAAGCATTTTGCCACTGCACTTGTTGGTGCAATTATCATGGTGGTTGGGGTTGTTCTGCTTGTTGTCTAAACACTCTTCTTGTTGCCGCTCAGCGGCGGCTGTTTGTTGAGCTTGAACTCGTAATCTTTACCTTTCAGCGGAAGCTCAACTGGCCTGTTTTCAATGGAAGATATATATGCTGCCTGCATCACCTCAATTGATTCCCTGCCCTGTTGGCTGTTGGTTGCAATTTCTTTTCCATCAAGCAGAACATCCACAACATTCCCAATAACCTTATCATGGTTTGACATTGAGCCCTTGTATGTGCCATAATCATTTGGGGGGTTGCCTGGCTCAAGCTCTGGCTTTTCAACACCCTCCACATCCCAAAAAGGTAGTGTGTTAAGGTATTCTCCACCAACCTTGATGCTTCCCTTGTCACCAAGCACAGTCATTGTACCTTCAAGATTTTTCTTGTACACGCAGGTAGTGTACTGCAGTGTTCCAATGCATCCGCTCTCAAAATTAATTGTAATAAAGCCAGTATCTTCTGTTTCCATATAAGGATGGCTCAGGTTTGCCATTTTTGCGTACACGCTATTAACCTTGCCTCCGAGCCATACAATGAGGTCAAGGAAGTGCGAGCACTGGGTCATTAAAGCCCCACCATCCTGCTCCATTGTGCCTTTCCAGTCAGATTCTACATAATACTCCTTTTTTCTGTTCCATAACACATTGCAGTTGATTAAAGATATTGTGCCAAGTTTCTTGTTATACACTACATCCTTAAGTACCTTGATTGGAGGATTATACCTATTTTGCTTTACCAGGAAGAATTTCTTGCCATTTGACTGTTCCTGTTCAACAACCTTGTCAGCATCTGACAGGTTAAGGGTCATTGGCTTCTCGCACAGTACATGCTTGTCTGCTTTTAATGCCTTGATTGACATCTCAGCATGCATTCCAGATGGTGTACAAATACTGATAACATCATAATTCTCATTAAGTAGTTCATCAAAATCATACACTGACTTTGAATTGTATTTTTTAGCGAGCTCATCTGCCCGGTTTCCTATTATGTCACAAACTGCTACAAGCTCTGCCCTCTTATTGTTATGGATATGCTCAGCATGCCTTGTACCGATTCTTCCACAACCAATAATTGCGAATTTTACTGTTTTCATTTTATTTTTTTAGTCTATTTTTGATAGTAAATCCCACAAGAGATGCTCCTGCAGTTGCAACTCTGAATAAATCCTTGAATCCCCTCTGCTTTATTAACCTTTTTAGGATATACTTTGGCCTGAAATAAAATGAATTATATGCCTTGTTATAAAATGTATCTAGCTCATCTGTGGTTAGGTCACACCATTTCTCGTTAAAGCGCGCGTTCTCAAGTGTTTTCTCAATGTCATATGATGAGAAATCATCCCTTATGTCAAGGTCATCCTTAACCATGTCCCATAGTTCTGTGCCAGGGTATGGTGTTGTAATGTTGAATGAAGCATAGTCTGGGTCAATCTCCTTGACAAACTTGATGGTGTCCTTTACGGTCTGTTCTGTTTCGCCAGGTGAGCCAAACATTAGGTGTGCAACTGCCTGAATTTTATGTTTTTTGCATAGTTTAAACGCCTCTCTTGTCTGTTCCAGTGTCTGACCCTTCTTAAGATTGTTAAGAATCTGCTGGTTGCCTGACTCAACACCAAACTTTATCATGTGGCACCCTGCCTTTTTCATCCATCTCAGGCTTTTATCATCAACAGAGTTGACGCGTGCATTAACAATCCATGTGACGTCAAGATTTCTGTTGATTATTTCCTTGCAAATATCAATTGTCCTTTTATTGTCCATTGTAAAGGTTTCATCCCTGAAAAAGATTTCCTTGTAGCCAAGCTCCTTGACGCACATCTCCATTTCATCAACCACATTCTTTACAGAGCGGGCCCTGAACCTATTGCCATATAAGGTGACAGATGTGCAGTAGATACACTTTGCTGGGCAGCCCCTGCTTGATAAAGCAGTTGTATATGGTAATCTCTTAGCAAGCGGATTAAAATAATTAGCTTCCTTTGGAAAAAGATGGCGTGCTGGAAATGGCAGTTGGTCAAGATTCTCGATTATATCTGCGGTCCCAGTAATAATTGTCTTGTTATCCCTAACAAAGCCCACCCCTTTGATTTGAGCCGGGTCTTTGTTGTTCTCAAGCGCCACAACAAGGTTTTTTGTGGCTATATCTGGTTCTCCAATTATAATATAATCAATTGCTTTTTCTTTTAGGGTTTCTTTTGGCATGATAGTAACATGTGTTCCAATCATGATTATCTTTGTATCCTTAAGCTGTGATTTAACTTTCTTTAGAAGCTCAACATCATTTGAAAATGTTATGGTGGCTGAGCTTACGATAATGTATTTTGGCTTGAGCTTTAGAATTTCCTTAAGACTGTCATCTGGTCTCTGGCCAAGTGCCATTGAGTCAAGAAGTGCAACATCAATGCCTGCTTTTTCAACCACTGCTGCAAGCATTGCTAAGCCTAAGGGCGGCCACATATACTTTGCCCTGCCCTTGCACCAACAACCGTATAGTGTATCCCTTACTACTGCGATTCCATGCTTAGACGGTGGGTTTAAGAACAATGCTGTAGTCATTTTAGAAGCGACCTGAAATAATAATAAACATGTTTTTTATTGAGTTTTGACTCTCCAGCTTTCCGCAAGCCAAATTGGTAAGGTATCTCTGAAACCTTGGCATTTTTTGGAGCATACTTAAGCATGTCAAACATAACCTTGTAGCCTTTTGGCTCAAACTTCTTTTCCTTCCTTTTGATTATATTCTGAAAGAATTTTGTTCTGATACCAAAAAAGCCCCCCCCAAAATCCATATACTTAAAATTCCTGTTTGTCAGCCTAATTCTTCCTAGAAGGATGGCTGTTTTTGATAAAACTTTCCTGTAAAATGGCCAGCCCTCAATTTTTCCCTCTCTTGATGCAATCACAACATCTGAGCTGTTCCTTAATGCCTCTACAACTTCCCTTACTTTTTCGGGAGGGTGCTGGAAATCTGCATCCATAACAACAATATACCTTGTTTTTACATACCTCGCAGCATCAATAATTGAGATGGTTAAACCATGAACTTTCCTGTTAGTTCTGTCATAGAATTTAACGTGCCTGTTCCTTTTTGATATCTTTTTTACCTCAAACTTTGTTTTATCTTTGCTGCCATCATCTGACACAATTATCCAGATGTTTGGATAAAGACCGTCTAAATATCCAATTAGTTTTGGGATGTTCTTCTCCTCATTCAGTGTTGGTATAATTACTGTTGTGTCGCTGAAATTCATTTTAGTTTTGCCTCTAAGTCCTTGAGTTCGAAAAATTTGGATGATGCAACATACCTCTCTTTTTTGTTTTCAATGAGTTGTTTTGTCAGATGCTTCTTCAGCAGTTTCGAGAAAAAGGGAAACCTACCTAGTGTTAAGGTGTATACCCTAAACAATATCAGCTTAATTGGACTCATGTACATTCTTATCACTCAAATATGCTTGCAGGTAGTTGGTTGTTAGGTGGATGCAGTAGCGGTCATCCATCCAAGTTGGATTAACCACTTCATTATTCTCTAAACCTGTAATCATTTTTCCAATAACCGGGCTTTTCAAGACAACAAGACCAAAAGGAAAGATATATTGGGTTTTCCTGCTTGTCTTTGAATTATCATAAGTTCCATTAGATTTTATTTTTCCATCAAGGAACTTTGTGCCTTTTTTTAGGCTCTTGTACAGCTCTGTGTCTTTGGTTTTTAGATAGTAATGTGTAAGGCAGCTCAGTGTAATTGTTTGATATCCAATATCAAAGCCACCATATTCAGGATAATATCCAGATTGGTCCTGCATTTTTATAATTTCTTTTATTTTCTGTTCTGCTGCTTCCTTGAAAAGATCTTTTTTTGTTATTAAATATATATTTTGCAGTGCAATTGCAGATGCTGCCATCTGGTTGGAAAGGCTAGGATTGTTATTATTTGTGAGCCATTTTCCAATCTTTGCTATTCTTTTTGTGTCTAATTTGAGTTTTGCAAGCAGGATTGCCTCTGTGTTTGCATATGTACTGAAGGATGTTGCACAGTAGCTGCGCTCATATGGATAAACCTCATTGAACGAACCACCAAAATTCCTTAGCTTCAGCCAGAATTTAACTGCTGCTTTGAGCCAATCCTTTGTTTTATTATTCTTATAGTAAATGTTTTCTGGGAAACTATTTTTGTATATGATGGCAAGGGTCAAAGAAGCTTCCTGAAACCCGGCATTTGACATATCATGCAGTTTATAATGCCAGTAAAATCTATCAAAACACCCATAGGTTCTTGATTTAGGGTTCCTATCCTGAAATCCTAAGATTCTGGGGATTTGGCCCAGAGCAATCTGCCTAAAAATTTCCATTTTAATAAGAACAAAGTTTTGGTGCTAGGTATATATAATTTACTCTTTTAAAAGCTTGACTTTAAGAGAAGTGGATGAATAAATTCCAAAGCCACCTATCCAAATTAGCTCAATAAACCTGTTTAGCAGAGCAACTGATGTAGCAACTGGCAAGCTAAGACCTGCAGCCATGAGTATTCCAACAATGGAAAGTTCCTGAGTTCCAAATCCGCCAGGGATAAGGGTTATAATCCCAATCACTGCAGGAAGTGTTGATGCAAGATATAAAAATACAATAGGGATAGTATGACCAGATGCCTTAATTATAAAAAAGTTTACAAGAGACATGTTAAGCCAGATGATAATAGTAACCAGAACACCATATGTAAGATTACGATAATTAAATTTGAGGAAATAGTTCTTGAAGTCTTTCATAAGGTTTGTACCATACTTCTTCCTAAGCTTGTCAAGTTTCTTGAATTTTAAGAATAGCCTTGTAACAAGTCTTGATTTTAAGGCATAATAGAGCACAATAAAACCAATAATCATTGCAGCTATGAAAATGATTGGGAAAAGAACCATCTGAGTTATCATCTTGCTAGCACTGAAAACAAAAAAAGAGCTCACAGCAAAAGATGATAAGCAGATGTAGAGTATGACAACCATATTATCTAGAAAGATTGAGGCAAGTGAATATCCCATCCTGATTTTATATTTTTTCGATAGAAGAACTGCGCGTAATAGTGCACCTAATCTTGATGGTAGGAAGCGATTTGCAATATAACCAAGATAAGCTATCTTGAAGATAGTGCTGAAGTTGGTTTTTGAACTAATAAATAATTTCCACCTAAATGGTCTAAGCAAGCTTAGTGGTAGGTAAAGGATAAATGCAAATAACAAGTACTGTTTATTGAGCCCACCAATTACCCTGGTTACCTCTATAAAGTTTGCTTTGTAGATTAACACGGCAAGTACAATCAGACCAATAAAGATGGTGATATATTTTTTGTATTTCATTTTTCTGTGATTATGAATATCTTTGAGCAGAATGTTGGGACAAGTGATAATAGTTTGTCAAGACGTAAAATAAGGGGCCATCCAAATTTAATAAATTCCTTTTTGGAGAATCCCCCTGTCAATGGGTAATCAATAGCGCTGATGAATTTAACTTTCTTTATGCTCAATTTATGTTTTTTGAGGGAAGTTGTAAGTTTTTTTTCATCTGGATATTTATCAATATTTTCATGATGGCCGACTAACTTTCTCAGGTTTTTTCCGAAAAATTTGACAGCTGGTTCAAGTATTATGAATCTACCACCTTGTTTTAAGATTTTACTGACATCTGATAGAATTATATCTAGGTCTGCATGGTGCAGCACATCAATGCCGACAACAATATCAAAGCTGTCTGGCTTAAAGTTAAGGTGTTCTATGTTTCCAACCTGGAATTTCCCTTTAGGGGCCCTCTTTTTTGCCAGTTTAGTTGCCCTGGCAACATAATCAATACCCGCATAATCTATCTGTGGGAATTTCTTTGTTAATGATTCGGCAAATAAACCAACACCACAGCCAATCTCAAGAACTTTATCTGTCTCCTTAATCTGCGACATTATTTTTTTATGCCATTGATGATATACTTCCCTGAGGGGCTTTGATGTTTTCCATCTGCGCTCTACTCTTTCAAGAGTCATAGGGTATTCATGCTTTTCAACATCTTTCATTTTACGCTCTTTTTTTGATAATCTCAAAAAGAATTCCAAATAATATGAACTGCACACCTGTTGCAATTATTAATGAAGATAGAACATCATATCTTTTTAGGGTAAGGCCAAAAACAGCTCCAAAGATAATCAATAATGTTCCAAAGAATCCAAAGAATTTAAGTGGATAATAGATTGCAAACACTGATGCCAGTAGCCTTCCTGCATTGTAGGCAAATGAGAATGGGTGCTTTATGAGCCTTGATTTGCCATGTTCTCTTTTCGCAACTGTGATTGGAATGTCAATTATTTTGAATTTGTGATATGCTACCTGCACAAGCATCTGCTGTGTGTAAGTATAGCCTTTTTTGATGTCAATTGCTTTTGCAACCTCTTTTGTATATACCCTGAAACCTGACTGAGCATCTGTTATCTTCTGTTTGGCAATCATTGAGATAAGCTTTGAGAACATCATGTTGCCCAAGTATTTTGTCTTTGATGCATGCACATTCTTTGTGAGAAATCGTGAGCCAACAACAACCTCTGCTTTTTTGTTAAGGATTGGCTTGAGCAGCTTTGGTATATTTTCTGGATTATGCTGGCCATCTCCGTCAATGTGCAGGATTATGTCGGCCCCATGTTCAAGTGCCCAGTTTTTTCCAGCATTAAACACCTCTACAAGGCCGCGGTTCTGAGCAAAGGTAATAACCCCAGCACCTGCCTTTTTAGCTGCCTCTTCAGTATTGTCAGTGCTGCCGTCATTAACAACAACAATTTGCGTATTAAGATGCTGCTTTGGAATTGCTTTTATGACATCAGCTATTTTTCCTGCTTCATTATATGCTGGAATTACAACAACAAGGTTTTTCATTTTATTGTGATAATTGGTTTTTGTTATATAAGTGTTTTTATTTCATACACATAAATGTACCCATAGCTGCTATCATCAGCGTCTCTTAAGCCAACCCAGGGCTTTTCCTGCTTGTCTGTCTCTGTCATGAACGGTACAAGTGCATATTCTTGTTTTATCAGCATGTCTTTGCTCCATGCAGGGTTTTCTACCTGTAATACTGGCTCTTTATCCAGCAACAGCTCACGTAATGGTGCATCATAACCGCGTTCATCAAGGATAATATAGTCATAACCTTCATTATAGAGCTCTGTGAGCTGTCCTATGGTGTTGACAAACTGCAGGCGATAGAGATTATCTCTTCCAATGCCGTCATCAAGGTAATACATGTACATTCCCTGGTGAGAATTGATTATTTTATCTGCACCTGAAGCTGTGATAAAGTCTGATACCTCTTTGTAAGCTGTTGACTGCATTGTAATTGAATCATATGATATGTATAAGCTAAAAACAATTGTGAGCACTGCAATTGCTGTCACCAGCCATTTCTTTTTGAACTGGAATATTGCCTTTGCAGCAAAGATGCATATGACTGGGAGTGCTGGCACAAACAGCTTTAGCCTGTGGTGAGGGAATATACTCAGGAAGATGAACACAAACAAGAACCATGAATACAGCACTGCCTGGTTTTTTATGAAGAATAACATGCCTAGTATCAGCAAGATTACTGTGGCTGGTGATGTGAGGTCAACTATTGACTTGAGATAATAGCGGAAGTTATGTTTCTCTGGATTTAGCATGTCAAGAAACCCGCCTGCGTTGTCTGTCTGCGCTGTTGTAAAGTACTGCGCATTTTCAGGTGTCATGACTTGGTATGTTAGCATGATTGCTGCTATTGGCGGAGCAGTGATTAGGATGAGCAGCAGGATTCTTGTGAAAATTGTTTTGAATTTCTTGGATTTAGAAATCCACATGTAGAGCTCGTGCAAACCAATGATGCCAAAAAGCATTATAGCAGATGTCCTGACTAGATACGTTGCTATGAGGCATGCGGCAGTAAGAATAAGGTATAGATTTCCTTTGTCTTTGAGCGAGTATATGTAGAACAAGATTGTCAGGCAGAAAAAGAATGTAAATGTTGTGTTTGGAAGTACTGACTTTGAAAAGTAAATATGCCAGTTTGTTGCTGCAAGTATCAAGGCTGCTAACAAACCGGTCTTGTTGTCGATTATCTTTCTTCCTATCAAAAAGGTCAGGTATAGGGTTAGCAAGCCAAAGATTCCTGTTATGATAACTCCGCTGTAATCATGTATGCCAAAGATAATGTTGCCAAGTGTTGTGAACAATCCCAGCTTGACATGCCAAAGTTTGGTATGTTGTAGAATGTTATAAATGCTGAAAATATAAGGACTAGAATAATCCAGATATTAAGATTAAGCTCAAAGTTTCCTATCTTGTATGTTTTATTGAATCCAAAGATGGCCATTAAAATAAAGAAAGGAAGAATGTATTTAAATGTTTTACCTTCCTACGCCAATG
>JAFCCF010000008.1 GCA_017610325.1 Candidatus Aminicenantota bacterium
TCCCTTGATGCAATCATTGGATCCATAAAAAACAAGCAAATTCCCAGAAAGATAGAATATGCAATGAATATCAAGGACAGCAGCACAGCCTTCACTATGTTTAAAATAGGTACAGTAAATGCTGCAAAGCCTATTAGGCCAAGCATAATCAACGGCACAATATATATCACCATCTGAATCCAGATGTACCTGAAATATACCTTGACATATCTCTTTCCATATCCAAACATCCCCTGTACAGTTGCCTTTCCCTTAAGCGCAACATCCTTAAGCATGCCAATTGTCATGCTTCTGACAAATGCAGAGACCCATACAATCAGCACAATATCAATTATAACAAAAAACAAAATCAACAGCACATTAAATCCAATAAGCAATGTGTTGAAATCAAACAACGCTGTACCATTTATTACAGCAAAAATCAGGGCTTCAATCCCAATAACAATAAGCCACCCAAATACGAATGCAAACGCAATAAGAACAGGAACAAGCAATACAAGGTTTTTGAAGAATAATGAAAAACTAGTTGTTAAAAGCCCCCAATAATTTATGTCTTTAGCCATTCTTAGGGGTAGATTCAGGGTTTTCCTTTATATTTGTTTCTTTTTTATCTTTTTTAGTCTCAGTTGCCTCTTTCTTCACTTCTTTTTTCTCTGTTTTCACAGAAACCTCTGGTTTCTGGGACACAAAAGAGCTTTGCTCTTTTCGTGTTTCATCTTTCTTGGGCTTCTCCTGCTTTTTCTTTTCAGCTTTCTTCTCAGGCTGTTTCTGTGGTTTTGGGGTCTTCTTTTTCTTCTGCGTCTTTGGTCTTGACTTTGATTCTTTCTTTTTGGTTTCCTTTATCTCTATGCCAAATTTCTTGAACTCAGAAATAACCGTTGCATGACTTGCGCCCTTGCTTATCTTAATTGTCTCTTTAAGTGGCTCAAGGTGCTTTATATTAACATTCCTGCGCCTTACAAGGCCATCTACAGTAGCGTGAGTCTCATCTGGTTTGTCAACTATCACACACTTTTTACCAGCATCCCTTCCACGGGTCTTCACACAAAGTCTTCCAACATCAAACATTTAAATCACTTTCTTGATTTGTCTTTAATCATCCTTGCAGTACACTTGCTGCACAAAACACCACCATACGGCCTTTGTGGTCTCTTTTTTGTCTTTGGCATGTTCTGCATCTTATGTGGCCTGGCCCGCGCAACACCCTTTAGTACAGCGCCACAGCTACTGCACTTTGCCTTGCTAGGTGCCCTTTTCTTATAGTGCAAAACAGTCCTGCTTCCAGGTGTCTTTACAAACACCCTTCTCAGTGACCTTGATTTATGTCTTCCTGATGGCATCTTAATAAATGGGTTTTAGTGTAGTTTAAAAAGCTTTCTAAGAGACATACTGAATATTATTGATAATATGATATATGTTCCAAGCCAGCCAGGTCTCCAGCCAAATATGCTCAAATCACCAAGCGGCTTTAGGGGACTATTATCAATCCTAAGCTCTTTGATTCTGTTGTTCTTGACAAGTTGCTTTGGATTCTCATACTGCCCAGCTTCTTCAGTTATCAACAGTTTCTGTTTATATTCCTCACTTCCGAACGCATATATGAGCATGTACCTCCCCGCGGGCCCGTTCATGGTCCAGCTTACAAGATCTTCTTTAACCTGCTGTGTTGACCCTGACAAAAGCTCAATCTCTTCAGGCACCTCAAGTGTTATATCCCCTACTGTGTTTTTCTCAAACTCAACTGTGGTTGTAAAGTCAGTGTCAGGCATTATTGGCAAATATGCCATATGGCTATTAAGCCAGCCAAATATGATTATTATTGGAATAAATGTTATGAGTGTTGGCTTCATACTTTGCATCATAAGCTTCATGTTCTTTTCCATAGCTTTTTTCTGAATCACCGAAGCTTTCTGGGGGTCACCCTTATGCTCTTTCATCTCCTTTTGGTGCTGTTTAACCTCTTGCTTCAGGGATTTCATCAGTTCCTGATCAGTCATGAGCTTGTACACCAATGTGATTAGCACTGCAATTACCAGCGAAATAATAAGAATCGCCCAAAACGGAGACAGCGTTAGCAATGGTGCAAATATTGGATTAATTATTGATTCAAGCATTTTACCCCCCTTTTTCTACTCCATAAAATTTCTTAACATAGGATGCATGTCGCATGCACCCTTATCAGGTTGCATCGGGATCGTGCGGCATAAAGCCCCACTAAATCGTTTGCTCACTTTCATCTTTTTTACTCCATAAAGTTTCTCAGCATTGGATGCATGTCCATCATGTGCTCTTTTGCAATATCTTCATATAGCCTGTAGACAATCATAACAGTAAGCAATATTCCTGTCCCATTTGCCAGAGCTCCGCTCAGGTCAGCACTTGCAGCGAGTATTCCAACTGCAATACCACCCATAACAGTTAATGGTCCAATATATCTCTGAAGGAGCCGCTCAAGCACCCTCTGGTCCTTTCTAAATCCTGGTATTTGTAGTCCAGAGGCCATTATCTGCTTTGCCTGGCTCTTGGCATCCATGCCTGCGGTCTGCATCCAGAACCATGAGAATATAACACACCCAATCATCATAAATATAAGATAGCCTAATGCCTGGCCAAAGTGCTCACCCTTTATTGTAGACTTAATAATTTCTCCAACAATGTTTGGAGCATATACCCACTTGATTATGCCGGACTGCGGCATGTTAGAACCAGCTGCAAATGTACCAAGCAGTGGCATACCCCAGTTTTGCATCAATCGCGCCCATAACTGCATGTTTGCAATAAGGGCAGACACAAGTATAACTGGGATGTTGCTTGTATATATGAAATTCAGCGGCCATCGCATTCCATGACCCCTTATCCTTCCAAATGAGAGTGGTATCTCAACCTTCATTGCCTGGGAATACACTGCCAGCACAAAAACAACAACAGTAGATACCAAGGCTGCAAACATAAGCGCAGCTGTTATTTTATCTCCTTGTCCAAGTGATTGGAATAGGGCAGGAATCGCTCCTGATGCATATGTGAAATCGCCAACTGACTGTGGTCCAGGTAGCCAGCTTAGCGCTCTGATAAATATTTGCTGGCTGACTCCAGCAGCAATAAACAAAGAAACACCAGAACCAAAGCCCCACTTACTAACAACCTCATCCATGTATAATATCAATAATCCACCAAGTGTTAATTGTAATATTAGTATGAACTGCAGGTTCCCAAATGCAGCAGTTCCTACAAATTCAGCTGGCGGCGCCAGACCGCCCATGAGAACATATATCAAAGCCTCAAAGATAATAAAGAATATTGCAAGCAATTTCTGGATGCCCTGGAACCTTTTCTTGCCCTCATGGCTGGTCAAGTCAAACTTGAATATGCCTGAGCCGTTCAACAGTTGCAAAACAATAGATGCAGTTACAATAGGACCAATACCAAGGGAAATTATGCTTCCAAATGATGCTCCAAGAATCATAGATAGGTATTCAAATTGTTCTAATGCATTCTGGCCTAAGCCATAAAGCGGAACCAGGCCAAGTATAAAGAATAACACCAGCGTAATTCCAGTCCACTTAAGCTTTTCCTTGAACGCAAGCTTTCTCTGTGTAGGTGCCTGCACCTCAGGAAGGTTGTACAGGATTTTGTCAAACATGCCCATTGTTAGTTACCTTCTTGCTTTGGTGCCTCTGCTTTATTAGCCTGCTTAGGCTCTGCCTCGGCGTTTTCAGTTTTTTCAGGCTTTGCTTCTTTCTTAGGCTTATCTTTCTTAGGTTCTTGCTTTTTCTTTTCCTGTTTTGGCTTTACAGTTACATTACCGCCTGCCTTTGTAACCTTTTCAATTGCAGACTTTGATGCATACTCAACCTTAATATTATATTTTTTAGTAACCTTACCTGTTCCAAGCAGCTTGCGAATACCAGCTTTGCTGAGGTCAACCTCAAACACGCCGTTTTTCTCAACAGCATTGAACCATCTAAGATTCCTTTCCATTATTTTTAGGTTTATACTTTGAATCTTCCTTACTTTTTTGGCAGGCCTCTTGAAACCATGTTTTCCAGCAAAGCGCGTATCGCCCCAATAGCTTGGCTTCTTGCAGTCTCCGCGCTTTCCGCTTCCAGCGTTACCTCTGCCACCGCGACTACCTGCACCTCTGTGCTTCTTCTTTGCACCCCAGCCATGGGTGTGTGTTCCTCTTAACCTGCTGTTTTTCTTTCTTATCATCTAAATCATCTTTTTAATGAGCTCTTTAATCTTGTCTCCGCGATAACCAAGCGCCCCACCTAGTGTAAATGGCGTCTTGATCCCTTTTCTCTCAAAACCGCCCCTTGGAGGCGCTAGCCTGAAGAATTTCTTTGTCCGTGTTTCATCCCTTGGGTTTTTCTCTGCTTTCTTTTCAACCAATTCTTTTAGGGAAGCATCGTCAATCTCCCCCCAGGTAACATAATCTTTGATAACATGAATCATGCCAAGTATGCTCTCGGTTTTATTATGCACACTGCAATAATTTCTCCTGTACAGGCACAGCATGTTAAGTGTATCTTTGACTTTTTGCAATGAGCCAATACTTCCACGTATTCTTACAATAGCAACCTTACCCTTCATCTCCTGCTCTTTTTTCTTGCTCTTCTTTGGCTTGGTTTCTTGTTTAGGCTTTTCTTTCTTAGCTTCTTTTTTTACCTTTACTTCTGGTTTTGGTGCTTCAGGCGCAGGTATATCTTTAATTTCAATATTGACCTCTGGCTTAGGCTCTTCTGTTTTAACCTCTTCTTTGGGTGTTTCTATCTTTACTGCTTTGTCTATCTTTTTCTTCTTCTCTTCCATCTCTTTACGCTGTACCTCTTCGATTGCGTCTTTTATAACTGTACTGTCTACCACCTTATTCACCCTTATCTTTACCCTCAACCAGGTTAAGCGTTTTGTTATGCTCCTCTTGTTTCTTAGTGTGTATAAGGCTAAGAAGCGCCTTCTCACACGCCATTATTAGCTTTGCCTTGGATTTTGTCTTACCCTTCGTCTTGCTCCATATATCCTTAATTCCTGCGAGTTCAAGAATCTTTGCGCACTCTGGTTCAATACACAGGCCAGTACCCTTTGGGGCAGGCATAAGCTTTAACTGAACAGAACCACATTTCCCCTTAACCGCAAATGGTATGCTATGAGCATCCTTACAAGTACACTGCCAGCTTCCACACCCTCGTGAAATCTTAATCAGATTCAGTTTTGCATTCCTTAAAGCCTTTTCTCTTGCAGGTACAGTCTCCCTGCTCTTGCCATAACCAACACCAACAAAACCGTTTTTATTACCAATTACCGCGATGGTTGCGAATTTTGGCTTGTTGCCCTCTTTTGTTTTTTTCTGAGTTTGCCTAAATATTCTTCTCTGACCGCCGCCGAATTTTCCCTTAGACTGCCCTATAAGAAGCAGTTCTGTCTTCATCTCAGGCAGCAGTGTTTCAATTATCTCAGGTTCAAGGATATTAATTCCTTTATCGAGGAGTTCATTGATATCAGTAATCTTGCCATCCTGGACTTTCCTACCTATGTTAGTTTTTGGAACCCACCCATCAATATTTACTTGCTTCTTTGCAACTACCTCTTTCGCTCTCTCATCCTCGTCCTTGACTTCCTTAACAACTTCCTCTTCTTGTTCTTTTGTTTCCTTTTCTTCTTCACTCATGTTAATTACCCATTATCTTTGCCTTGATATCTTCAAAGTTCTTAGGCAGATCTGCAATTATAATCTTTTTTTTAGCAAGACCAGTAAACTGCGCCTCCTTTGCTTTTGTCCCATAATCTACAATATGCTTTCCGCTTATCCTGTCCTCATTAGGCAGGTTATCTACAGAGTGCGGGAAGGATAATCCGCTATCATGGATTCCCTTAAGAGCCGCATAGAGCCTTGAACCCTTAACAGATTGGTACAACCCAAAGTCAACAATAGCACTCTTTACCTTTTTATTCACTGCCTTTTTTCCAAATAGTAGGCCAGTTAGATAAGCTGCAGGTATGTTACCACACGAGTATTTCCAGCCAAGCTTTACTATCTCATGTGACAATGTCGACAACAGCACTTTGTCTCCCTTAGCAGAATACTCTACCAGCTGTATAAATAGATTCTTTAGGGATTTCCTTACAACAATCCTTGGTTTACCTGATTTAAGCAGGTTCAACCGCTTCCTATAGTTTGTTTTTCCGTTCTTTTTTCTTCGGTACGGAACCAAAACCGGTTTTTTTGATGTCATTTTTTCTTGATTAAATTTGCCTCTTCAATATAAAGTTTGATGTGCCTTTTGCTTCTGAAAAAGCCCCCCTTTGCTTTTAGGTAAAGCTTTCTGTAAACATTTACCTCAATTATATTTTTTTCCCTGAGTGTTTTTAGGAGACCTCTCTGAATCCTTATTTTGTTCATCCACGCTTTTTTCCCAACCAGTCTTGCAGTTGCCTTTCCCTTCCTGCTTCCGAGACCTCTTTGCCTGCCTTTTCTTTTCTGAGCCTTTATCTTCCTTGCTCTTCCTTTTGATATACCCTTGATTGGCTTGGCAAATATAGCCTTGTCTCCTATAAGCCCCTTTACATCAGCTTTTGTGATAGCTTCCTTCACTTCTTCAAGCCTTTGCGGGTCAAAGCGGATGTTGTGCTTACCTGTTTTAAGTATGTCCGCAGCAACCCGTTTTTGAATAGTGAGTCTCATTCTTAGGTCTCCTTCTTGGTTAACATCTTGTCAAGCTCTTTCTTTTCTTCAACTTTTTTATCTTCTTTTTCTGCAAGGCTCTCAATGGTCTCTTTCTCTTCTTTCTTCTCTTCTTTCCCCTCTTCTTTTCCTTTCTCTATAGCCTTTTTCTCTTTTTCTTCCTTCTTCTTTTTCTTCTCTTTTACCTTTTCTTCCTTCTTTTCTTTCTTCTTCTTGAAGAGCTCTTCAACCTCTTTCAAAAACTTTTCAGAATCTTTGATGTTAATTATCTTGATTTTTTTCTGTTTAGCTTCCTTTAAAATCCCCACTTTTTTCCGTATTCCAACAGAGCTTGCAATAATTGCTCCGTCTTTACTTGGGTCAAGCGCAGCCATGTCCAAAACTGAACAGACCTTAACTCCCCTGAGCCCGTTGCTCTCAAGACCCTTTACTGCTCTTGGCGAACCATATCCAATCTTAATAGATTTTTTATAACCTTTAAACCCGAGCCGCATCTTGGACTGTAACCCCTTGGGCCTTCTCCACTTTTTGCCAACTCTCTTTTTCTTATGGGAGTCCTGCCTAGTAAAAGTGGGCTTTTTTTTCTTAATATTCTTTCTAACCACGAAAAGTTTCTCGCTCATTTTATATTTTTACCATCCTTATTGGTTATGTATATTCCGTCCTGGAAAATCCTTTTGTCATACCCTGGTCTCTTAGTGATTCCTTCTGCAAATGCAGCAAACTGCCCTGCCTTCTCCTTGTTTATACTCTCAACAGTTATCTGAGCCCCATCAACAGTCACCTTGATATCTGAGCCAATGTTAACTGTTCTGGGAACCTTCTCACCAACAAAGTTCTTGATTACCAGCTTTTTGTCCTGTACAGCAACACTAATTGGAAAGTGGCTTGAACACACTTTGAGCAGGTACTTATGTCCCTCATTTGTGCCCCTAATCATGTTATTTATGTGGGCCTTGAATGTCTTGATAAGTTTGTTAAAGCGGTTATTGGAATGCTTTGAGCTAAGTATTATCTTGCCATCCTTTATCTCAATGTCTACGCCGGGAATTGAAAAGTTCCTCTTATCCTCTCCTTGCTTTCCCTTGATGCAGAGCACCCCCTTATCTAACCTGGCCTCTGAACCCTCAGGTACCTTAATCTCTTCCATATACCCTTGTTTTGATTTTTTCTTATCCATCGTTAATAACAGTAAGCAATTAACTTCCCTCCAATGTTCTTCTTTTTAGCCTCATCATGGGTCATCAGACCCTGTTGAGTTGAAATTAGGAGTATGCCAAACCCTCTTGCCAGTAAGTATCGTTTCTCAAACTTGGTGAATTCTTCAACCTTGCATGAAAACCTTGGCTTGACACTTCCGCACTTATTGATATTACCTAATAGATTTATAACAATAAAACCACCTTTGCCATCATTGGTCTCCTTAAAGGCACCAATATACTTATGGGCATTCATTATCTTGAACACCTTCTTTATCAAGGTCGAGACTGGCTTGATTGTACATTCCTTTCTGCCTATGCGCTCAGAATTGAGCATCTTTGATAATGCAGTTGATAATGGATCATTCATTGACATCATAAACACCCTAGCTATATTTCTTGAAACCTATCTTTGTTGCAATTTCCCTAAAACACTGCCTGCACAGGTTCAGATTATATTTTGAAATATGACCGCCAACTCTGCCGCAGCGCCTGCACTTTTTGTTAAGCACACCACAGCTCCTTTCTTTTGGCACATTGTACTTCTTATATCTGATTACCTTAACTGGTTTTGATCTAATCTGCTTCAGCACTTTCTTATGGTCGCTTGTGCTCATTTTTCCTCCTCCTTGAGCTTGAGGTTAAACTTAGTTTTCATGAACCCAATTGCCTCTTCCTTAGTTATTTTATGCTTCTTACCTACCTTTCTTTTGCTAATCTTCCTCTTTGAAACCCTGAAACCGCGTCTTTCAAGAGTTATGCAGACTTGCAACCCCATCATCCCTATTTCAGGTTCATACTTTGCATCGCTTATATCAATATATTCTGGGACCCCAAAAGATACATTCCCAAAATCATCAAAGTTACCTTCGCTTAACGTGTTATCAACAGCACTTAGCGTTCTAGTAATAAGTTTATCTGCCCCATTTCTTATGGTGGTCTTACAACCGATTGGAAGACCTACCCGTATTCCCCAGCCAGGAATTCGTTTCTTTGAAAGCGTCTTGACGGCTTTTACACCAGTGAGACTGCTAAGTAGCTTCAGCCCTTTCTCTACCACGGTCTGTTCTTTTCCAGCTCCTATGTTAAGGGTAACCTTCTCAATCCTTATCTCTTTCATCTTATTCTGCTCAGTCATTTAACTTTATCACCTGCTTGTCCTTTCCAACTGCAAATGCATAATCTTTAAGTGTCTTAAACTTATTATCACCCATCTTGAAAAACAGCTCATCCTTCTTGATATCCTCTACAGTTGCAAACTGACCAATGTGTTTTCCACCGATAAGGTATATCATGGCACCATTCTCTAATTTTATCTTGTGCTGGATCTCGTTTTTTGGGCGTTTGAGCACAAGAACATCATTAACCGAATAATCATCCTTGTCAACAATTATATTGCTTCCATCATTAAAGTTAAGCTGAACCTTGCCTTTCTTGAGTAGGGTCTTTCCTGTTATTTTTACTAGCTTAACAAGCGCCTCGTTCTTATCAATAACAATCGTGGTAAGCTTACCCTTTGTGTTCAGTACAAGCCTGTAGGCATTCTCAAGCTCTCCAATTAGTATGACATCAAACAATCCAACTGGGAACCGATGGTTTCGAACCTTCTTACCATTAACAAGCACAACGCTGTTCCTAAGAAGGTACTTTGTCTCTTTTGTGGTTCTAACCAACCCAAGCAATCCCTTGAGCACAAAATTAATCGACATGCTGTAAAGGAATTGTTTTCCAGGATTAGGCCGGGTTATAAACTTGACTCCTTTCTTTCTTCCAATTGCCCAAGTTTTGGGTATTGCAAGCCTCTTTAAGTGATTCTTAACCATTGCTATCAACCTTCTTTTGCACCTTGGTTTCTTCTTTTTTTGGCTCTGGTGCTTTTTTTGCCACTTTTTTCTCAGCCTTAACTGGCTTTGCCTCTCTCTTTTCAGAGTCCTTGCCCAATCTGCTCCTATCATCCAGGTTAAGCTCCTGTATGATTAGATTTGACGCTTTCAATGGCACAGTTCGCTTTGTGCCATCCTTTTTGATAACCTCGATTTTTGTGATAAATATATTGTTCGTCTTGATATCAACACGCTCTACCTTTCCAGACTGACCCTTAAACGAGCCCCTTATAATCTTTACCTTATCTCCCTTGACAACCCGCAGTGCCCGTTTTCCATACTTTGTCTTCAATTCCTTTGAAAGATGACAACCCAAAAATGAGCCTTTTATGTGAAGTGGGGCATTGTACCTATACTTCCTCTGCTTTCTAGGTTGGCTGCTTGCCTTCCACTTGCTTGACCATTGTGTTTTCATTTTATACGATATTGCTTGCCAGTTTAGCTATTGCAGGCCACCGGTCGCAGACCTCCTTTGCAATTGGACCTTTAAGTATGGTTCCTTTAGGATTTCCCTTATCATCTTTTAGTACAATAGCAGCATTATCCTCAAATTTAATCCTGGTGCCGTCTGCTCTCCTGTACTCTTTTTTCTGTCTAACAATGATTGCGTGTACAACCTGTTTTCTCATCTCTGGCCTTCCTTTTTTCACGCTTGCCATTACAAGGTCTCCTACGCCTGCAGCCGGTTTTCTCCGCTTGACTGTCTTGGAACCTTTAACTGCGAATATCCTAATTAGTTTGGCACCTGAATTATCACAGGCAATCATCTGCGTGCCAACCGGCAGGCTTTTTGGTATTCTTGCAGCCACTGCTTTCATTTTTTATTCTTTTCCTCTTTCTTAACCTTCCTGATTATGACAAAATGTTTTGTTTTGCTTAGCGGTCTACTTTCACTAAGCACGACCTCTTCGCCAACTTTGATATCCAAGCACTTGGGAACATGCGCGTGAATCTTTGTTTTTCTTTTTTCACTTCTTTCATACTTAGATATAAGCTTCTTCCTAACCCACTCAACTGTTGCAGTTCCATGCATCTTTGTGCTCACTACAGTACCTGTGAAACTCCTGCCGCGCAGGCTCACACTGCCGTGGAATGGGCACCTCTTATCATCGCACTTTTTCCCAGCTACCATTTGTTTTTCACCTTAATCCGATCCTCAGGCCTCGATTTCAACAGGTTACCATTTATCAAAAATTCTTTGTTGCCTTTTTCTATTTTCAACACGACCTGGTTCTTATGCATCATTTTTCTTTTGTTATCTTTTGTTTGAATTGTGAATGTGTTTTTTGTTTCATCAATTATTTTTCCTTTGATGCCAATGCACGCCTTGTTTTTGGCATCAACAACCTCTAAATTTATTCCTACCAGTTCCCCTTTCAAAACCTCGTCTCCCTTACTCATTCTTTCTTATTTGATGTCAACGAGTTCTGGCGCGAATCCAAACTCCACAAGCGTGCGCTTGAGCCTTCCAATGTGGTCGCCCTGCAGTTCAATCTTACCGTCTTTTGCAGTTCCGCCACATGCAAACCTTGTCTTCAGCTTTTTTGTCAGTTCTTTAAGGTTAATGTCCTTGTCATCAATGCCTGAGATAATCGTATAAACCTTTCCGAATCTCTTCTTCGCGGTTTCTGCGGTTATCTTCTGCGACTCTTTTGCTATTGACTCACACACACACAGTTCTTTTGGTAGTCCACACACTGAACATATTTCGCTCATGCTTTTTTACTCTCCTCCTCGTTTTTTAAAACTGTTAATATTCTTGCAATATTCTTCTTCATCTGTTTAATCAGTCCAGGACTTTTTGGGGTAGTTCCAACAGCAACCTGTGCATTCTGTTTAATTAATTCCATTCTAAGCTCAGCCAGCTTACTGTTCAGTTCTTTTTCTCCCATTCCACTGAGTTCCTTGGCCTTCATTTTTTCTCTTCAGACTCCTCTTTTTTATTGTCTGTTCCCTTCTCATCTGTTTTTTCTACCTTCTTTTCTTCTTCTTTAATTTCTTCAATAACTTCCTTCTTATCTTCAATAAACTCAATTTTGTCTGGTAATCTAATTGACGAGGGCATTATTCTTATCTGGATCCCGACAGAACCAGATTTTAAATTAGCAACAGAGTACGCCTTTCTCACACCAACCTGTGCAATGTCACCACATTTCTTGAGATAGCCTTGGTAGAATCTCCACCTCTTTGCTCTTGAACTTGGAATCTTACCTGACATGAGTATCTCAACACCCAGTGCGCCGCTGTTCATTATATCAGCCATAACCCTATGACCGATTGCCTTGAACCTTGAACTGCCAAACCTCTCAAGCGAGTTGGCAATCCTTTCAGCGATTATCTGAGCATTTTCATTGACATCTTCAACCTCATTAATCTCAATCTGCGGATTTTCAAGCCCAAATTTATTCTTTAAAGTCTTTGTAAGTGTCTTTATATTCTGGCCCCTTCTGCCAATAAGCAGTCCAGGTCTTGAGGCGCTTATTATTATTTTTTCACCCAGCGGTGTTCGCTGTAGCTTAGTATGACTATGACCAACTTTCCTAAGGTTATTTGTTACAAACTCCTGTATCTCAAACTCCTTTATGTTTTGTGCCACAAATTTCCTTTCAATTGCCATTTATGCCTCACCTACTTTAGTCTCTTGGTTGGATTCTGATTCTTTTTTCTCTTCCTGCTTCGGTACCTCTTTTACTTCAGGTTTCACAGAAACCCCTGGTTTCTGGGACACAAAAGAGCTTTGCTCTTTTCGTGTTTCTTCTTTCTTTATTTCTTGTTTTGCTTCAGCTTTTTCTTTTTTCGGCTTCTCTTTAGCCCCTTTACTGGGTTTCTTGGCTCCTTCTTTGGGTTTTGGCTTATCTTTTTTCTTAACAGCCTTCTCCTCAAGCACAACCTCAATATTTGTTCGCTTCATCTTTCTTCCACGGGCTCTGCCATAGTGCCATGGTGTAGATGCCTTGTTTGCACAGATGTGCACAACCACAAGGTCGGATGTATTCAGTCCTTTGAACTGGGCATTTGCCTCAGCAGATTCTAATAGTTTTAATATAACATTACAGCACTTTACAGGGTACCTGCCAGCACCAATTTTTTTCTTATGCGCAACCTTTTGGTTATATCTTTTGTAAGGCACAGCAGCCTTTAAGTCAATGACGCTGCTAAGGAGACCTTTTGCATCAACTAGGGTTTTGCCTCTAATAAAACTGCAAGTCTCAACAGCCTGTTTTGTTGAGATTCCTAGACCTATGCCTTTTGCTCCTGCCATGTTATCTGTTTTCTTTGTGTAATTAACCATCTTATCTCACTGAGATGCTTGCACTTGACCTTGTTGCACCAACACCAGGTGCACTATGACTAACCCTTTTTCTGGTCAGCACAAACTCACCAAGGACATGTCCAATCATTTCTTCCATAACCCTAACTGCGTTATATGATTTACCATTATAAACTAGGATTGTCTTCCCAACCATGTTAGGCAAAATCACCATAGTACGACAATGAGTCTTTACCTGGTCCTTTTTCTCAAGTTTTTTCATAATTTTTTTTTGTGTATCTGTGAAACCACGTTCAATTGACCTGCGCTGCCTAGCAGGAATCAATGCAGTAAACTCCTTAATGCTCATATTCTGAAGCTCATCAAGCGTTTTCCCATAATATGCGAATTCTTTCTTTGCCATTTAACTACCCCTTACGCCTTCCGGATCTCTTAGGCCTGATCATACCCACTTTTCTACCCGGCGGCGCGTTTCTTGGCGCCTGAGTTGGCCTACCCTTGTGACTGCTAGATGAACCACCAAACGGATGGTCTATTGAGTTCATAGCAACTCCACTTGACCGTGGATACAGTTTGTTTCTTGCCTTCATAAGATAATGCCTATTACCTGCTTTAAGGAATGGCTTATCTGTCCTGCCACCACCGGCGCAAACCCCAATACTTGCTCTGCACGATGCATTAAATCTCTTCTGTTTCTTTGAAGGCAGTTGTACAATGACGGCGCCATTGAGCTTTGCGATTACCCTTGCAAATGCACCTGAACTTCTAACGAATTTACCGCCGTCTCCTGGAACCTTTTCAATATTATATATTAGCGTGCCTTCTGGGATGCCCTCAAGTGGCACTATGTTACCTGTTTCAATCTTTGCGTTCTTGCCGCTAGCTATTTCCTTACCAACATATATGTCCTCGGGCGCAATTGTCAAACCATCCTCTCCATTCTCAAACTTTATATTAATCAGAGGGGTTGTGTGACCACTGCAGTGGATAATGTCAACCACCTTACCTCTCAATTTTTTCAGGTCTTTTGGATACCTAGCGCTCCCTTTGTACCTAAAGCTAGGGCTCCTGTAGGTGGGGCCTCCCTTTCCTCGCGCTTGTTGGATTAGTCTTTTACCCATCTTTAATCACCAGGTTACATTAATCCTAGTTTTGTCGCAACATCAATAGCTGGGAAATCAGGTCTCAGCTTGATATAGGCCTTCTTCTGGCCCGTGGTGCTGATTGATGTGTTTATCTTTTCAATCTTTACCTTAAATCTTTCTTCCATAGCCTTCTTAATATCTTCCTTGTTAGCCCTTCTATCAACTATAAAAATCAGCTTGTTCTCAGATTCCATTAGCCTTATAGATTTTTCAGTTGATAATGGATGTTTGATAACTGCGTGAAGTTCCATTTTACTCCTTCTTCACCTCTTTCACGATCTCATCAGTATAAAGTTTTTCAGTTTCCAGCCTCTTAATTGCATCTTCGCTGAATAAGGTCAATCTTCCATAGTCAGCCCCGGGGGCAAGCAGTTCAACATTGAGCTTGTCAACCCTTGCAACATCAACACCAGGTATGTTCATGGCTGCCTTCAGTAACTTGCAGTTGCCTGATACAACAATTAACAGTCCTTTTTTCTGTATATATTTTCTACCCCTAACCTTTCCCTTGCCAGCACGTATCTTTCTTTCACTGGTCCTTTCAAGCTCTTCTCCGAATCCAAGTTTGTTTAAAGTATCTTTAACCTGTTTGGTTTTCTCAAGCTCTTCGAGCTTGCCATCAACAACAAACGGAAAGTTAAGCGGTAGCCTATGTCCTCTTTTTTCAATTAGTTTATCAACAACATTTGCGCTGAGAGCAGACCTGATTGCTTTTCGCCTCTCTTTTGTGTTGATCTTCTGTTTCCAAACCTTCCCTGCTTTTGGTGGGTGCGCCCTCCTACCGCCAACAGTACCAGGCGCAAATGCCCCGACCCAGTTCATCCTTGTACCGCGTCTAGACATAATCTTTCTTGGAACTCTTGAGATTCCAAAACCATAACTTCCTCTATACTTGTGCCTTCTTCTTGAGAGTTCAGCAGATACCATCTTACCTGCCATAGGCGTTGCTCCATATCGCTGTCTCTTATTATTCTGGATAACCTGAAAGGCTTTCTTGATTAGGTCTGGCCTTATATCTTCCTTAAACTGGCTTGGGAGTTTGATTTCTCCTTTGTTAACCTTGTCAATTGTTAATATCTTCATTTTACCTGATTGTATCTATCGAGTTAATTGTTGGGGCTTCTCCCCCGCCATTCTTATTGGGCCGTATTGCATAGTTTAGCCTGATGAGCCTCTTCCTTGGCCCGGGAATTGATCCATTTAATATTATGTAGGAGTTTTTTACAACACCATACCTGGGAAAGCCGCTCTTTGGATTAATCTCTTCTGGGTTATCGCCAATCTTGAGCAGCGGTTTATTATATTCTGTTCGCGTAAAGAAACCAGTTTGTCCTGCCTTTGCAACTCTCCACTGTTTTCCACCTGTCCAAGGTCCTACATTTGCAGGGCCTCTTTTTGTTTTCTCTGATTTACGCCCCCTAACAGACACACCCATCCTCTTGACAGGTCCCTGAAAACCTCTGCCTGTTGTAACAGCATGAATGTCAATAAGCTGGCCTGGCTTGAGCACATCCTTGACAGCAATCACCTTACCAAGAACCTCTTTTGCAAACCTTATCTGGTCCTCTTTGCTGCCCCCAATTGCAATCTCCATAATCTCTGGCTTTTTTTTGCCAATGCCCGTTAATCTTGGCTGTGTGTGCACAACTAGTTTTATATCATCAAATTCCTTGAAATCATCAATCTTCTTCTTGGTCTTCTTAGGTATAGTTATCTTTCTTGCTAATTCTTTATCCAATTTTTCAGCAAGCACTTCACCAGAAACAGCCAAACCATAATCATTTTTTTTGTAGAAACGAACAGAAAGAACCTTGAGAGGGGGACATTCAATCACTGTCACCGGACAAGCGATTTCCTGACCCTTTGTCAGTGATGTGGGTTTGTTGTCAGCAATCATGGCATGTGTCATGCCTACCTTATACCCAGCAAAGCCCAGTAGGGTAGCATCTTTATGATTTGCCCAGGCCCTAGCTCTAGCTATAAAACGCTTGGCTCTTTTTCTAGGCCAAAACTGTAGGCTTCCCCGTCTTGGACTTCTTCTTGATGGCATCTTATTAATTAGACTAAGCTGTCTAATGGCTTACCCTGTTTTTGCGAAAAATTGCCTTTTGCGAAACCCTTCATAGAATTTGAACGATTCGAAAGACTTCTTTTCAGGCTGTTTTTTTTCATGTACTATATTTAAATTGACTATTTAAATACCTAGACTCGGGTGAATCTGGACATATTTATAAAGGTTACGGTATTCTAAGAGAATACGGGTTTATTCAAGGTTAAATATATAAATAGGTTAAATATACCTTGGTTTGCCCTTTGTGATACAAAACAGGGGTGATGGGTGCTCAAAAAATCCAACGGACTTATGTCCAATTTATTTTTAGGCTAACCTAATCCCTGTGTAATCTCACCGAGGGCTTACTATTTATACATAGAATATGCCTTTTTTGCTTGTCCTTTTCTTTTCGAACAGCTTATGGCAGGCGTCAATTGCCCTGCAGATGTTATTATTAGAATGGCCGTGTAGAATAAGGTGCTTTTTAATATCCTCTAAATTATGGCCTTGCAATAGGGCCCCATTTATGTACCTTACTAGCTTCCGGTCTATCATTTTAACAAAAAAAGAAAGAGATAATCAACTTGCTTCAGGCTCCTCGTCGTCTTCCTGAGAATAAGAAGGCACAGCTGCCTTGCTGATAATCATAATATCTCCAATACTTTTCACAAGCTGGTGAGGCACAATAACTCCCTTGGCAGAGCCAAGCACCTTATTAAGAAATGAACTTTTCGTTGCCCTCACACGCCAACCAAACACCTTTGTTGCTGTTAGTATTGACTCTTCAACATCTCCAAAATAATCTCCTGTGTCAGTAAAAACTTTCATATCATAAGTTTGTGATACTCTTTTCATCTTAAGCATTCTTGTCAACCTCCCTCAGATTCAGTTATTTTACAAAACCCTTAAGTATTTAAATCTTTCTGAAATACATCTCCACAAAAGTAACGAAAAATGACGCATAAAAACATCAAACTGGTTGGAACATCTCATATTGCCCAGCAAAGCATAAATGAGGTAAAGGTCGCAATAAAAGAGTTTAAACCAGATATAATTGCAGTTGAGTTAGACAAATCAAGATACGAGGCAATGCTTAAGAAAAATCAGAGCAGGCTTGGCATCTATGCAATAAGGAAAATTGGATTAAAAGGATTCTTGTTCGCAGTCATTGGCTCATGGTTGACAAAGAGGCTTGGAAAGATTGTAAATGTCAAGCCAGGCGCAGACATGATGACTGCTATAAGGCTTGCAAAAAAGAACAAGCTCAAGCTATCATTTATTGACCAGCATATTCAGATAACACTTCACCGCCTTTCCAAGTCAATCTCAATTGGAGAAAAGCTGAATTTCTTCTTTGACGTGTTCAGGGCCATCTTTTTTCGGAAAAAAATGCAGAAAGAGCTTGGTATCAAGACACTTGACCTGTCTAAGGTGCCTTCAGACACCCTAATAAAACGATTGTTAGGGCGTATCAGGATAAGGTACCCTAATCTTTATAGGGTACTGGTAGAGGAGCGTAATCAGGTGATGGCATCAAACCTAATCAACATTTCAAATCAAAACCCGGGCAAGAAAATTCTTGCAGTTGTTGGAGCAGGGCACACTGAGGGAATACAACACCTACTCTCAGAACCCCCTGTAACATACTCTTTTACATTCACCTAAATTCCAAAAAACTTATATACATCTATTTCTAAGTTTATAGTTATGGGAGAATACCTATATAGAATCAGGCGTTTCCTGAGATTTGAGCCAGTTGAAATAAGGCACATTACCATATCAGTGCTTGTGCTTGCATTTATCTGGGGATTTAATGACGGTGCTGAGGCATTTGACTTTACCCACTGGATCTTAAATTATATTAAGGTTGTAATCATGGTGGTTATTACCATGCTCATGCATGTGACTGCGCAGAAGCTAATTGCCTTGCATAAGGGCTATAGGGTGGAGTACAGGATGTGGAATGTTGGCCTTATCCTTGGAGTCATCTTGGTCCTGATTACAAATGGCAAGTTCCCATTTCTTGCAGTAGGTGGGCCCGTGTTCTATCATCTGGCCAAGCAGAGAATTGGGGATTTCAGGTATGGCTTGAACTATTTCATATGCGGAATTATTGCAGCAGTTGGAATTTATGCAAACCTGGTGTTTGCAATGATGTTCAAGACAAGCCAATGGATATTCAATATCAATTCACCATTTCTTGACGAATTCTTCATATTCACACTGGTGTTTGTGTTCTACATGAGTCTACCAATACCTCCACTAACAGGCGTGATGATGTTCTATGCATCCAAACTACTCTACGTCTTCCTTGAAGGAGTTATCATTATGTACTTGTTGCTCGCAGTCATCTTCAATGTATTTTCCCTTATCTTTGGAATCATTCTTGGCGCAGTGGTGTTTGTAATTTATTATTGGGTCATGGAGAAGGGGGTGACAGACTAGCATGAATCGCAGAGCAGACCTTTTCACAAGCTGGCCAGAGTATTTTTTCATAATCTTGTTGGTGATAGGAATTATATTTTCATTCTCAATTAGGAATGCGTTCCTCATGTACCTTATCATATTCCTATCTGGTTTTATCTCAGGAAACTTTATATTCCACCACAGAAAAAGTCTGAAGTTCCCAATGGCCATAATCCTGATTGGTTTTATAGCTGGGTTTATAATTGGGATAAAATATGTTAACCCATACCTTAACATGGCCTGGCTCTCAATCGTGTTGGTATTTATTCTTGGCAATGCCGTAAACTACACCATGAACCGGGAAGGCTTAATCCCTAAGCACGATATGTAGCTGCGCCCCCACTGGACACAACCCTTATCAGGCTTGACCGAGCTGTGCGGGTCACGCTTTGCTAACCCCCACCCACTGGACACTGGACATCTCCGCGTAAAGTATATAAATGCTGTTTGAAACCTTCTTGTTATGATAAAAAACTTTGAGCCACGCCTGTACCAGCAAACAATTCTTGCAACAACTGTGACCAAGAACAGTCTGGTTGTGCTTCCAACAGGCATGGGGAAAACTGCAATAGCTGTGATGCTTGCAGCTCAGCGCTTAAAGCAGTATCCAAAATCAAAAATTCTTGTGCTTGCGCCAACAAAACCATTGGTTGAGCAGCTAATGCAGGTCTTTAAGAAGTATCTTGATACAGACGAAGATAAAATCATCATGTTCACAGGTTATGTCAAACCAGAGAAGCGTGCAGAGCTTTGGAAAGATGCAGTTGTTGTCTGCTCAACCCCCCAGGGTCTGGAAAACGACATTATATCATCAAAGATTAGCATCAAAGATGTATCATTGCTCGTATTTGACGAAGGCCACAGGGCAGTTGGTGATTATGCATATGTGTTTATTGCAAAGCAATATCACAAAAAAGCATCATACCCCCATATTCTTGCTCTGACAGCTTCACCAGGAAGCGATATTGAGACCATTGTTGAGGTTTGCAAGAACCTTTATATAGAAAATATTGAGGTCAGGTCAGATGAAGACCCAGATATGAAGCCATATGTGCAAAAAGTTGATATTGAATGGGTTAAGGTAGAGCTGCCAAAGGACTTTGTTGAAATCAGGAAATTCATTGTGGATTGTTTTAAGTCAAAGCTCAGCGACATAAAGAAAAAAGGATTTCTTCCATCAATCCAGCAAGTTAATAAGATTGACCTTCTCAGACTGCAGGGTCAGCTGCAGGCGCAGATTGCCCAGGGTGATAAGGACTGGGACTCACTAAAGGCAATATCACTTGTTGCAGAGGCAATGAAGATACAGCACGCACTTGAACTGCTGGAAACCCAGGGTATAACAGCCCTGTACAATTATCTTGAGAAGCTTGAAACCCAGGCAGCCACCACAAGCGTAAAGGCAGTCAAAAACCTTGTCAAAGACCTTAACTTCAGGTCAGCGTTTATCAAGACAAGATTATTGTATGAAAAACAGGTTGAGCATCCAAAAGTCAAGGAGCTGAGGGATATAATAAAAAAGCAGGTTGAAGAGAATCCAAAGGTCAAGATAATGGTGTTCAACCAGTACAGGGACAGCGCCTCAAGGATTATAGAGGAACTGGACAAGATTAAGGGCATTAAAACCAAGCTATTCATTGGCCAGGCAAAGAAGAATGGCGCTGGCATGACCCAGAAAAAACAGATAGAAACCCTAAACCAGTTCAGAGAAGGCGAATTCAATGTCCTGATCTCCACATCAGTTGGCGAAGAAGGTCTTGACATCCCCCAGGTTGACATAGTAATATTTTATGAGCCAATACCCAGTGCAATACGCACAATTCAGAGAAGGGGCAGGACAGGAAGGCTTGATAAGGGCAGGGTCATAATCCTCATGACAAAGCAGACAAGGGACGAAGGCTATAGGTGGAGCGCCCACCACAAGGAAAAGCGAATGTTCCGCACCCTGCGTTCATTAAAGGAAAAGATGTACGGCCACCTTAACCAAAAAAAACAGCAAGACCTAACCAGGTTTACAGTATCAAAAGAAGAGCTTAAGATGGTTGTTGATTACAGGGAAAAAGGCAGCAATGTTATCAAAGAACTTATTGAGTGCGGTACCAAAATAGACCTGCAGAAGTTAGACACAGCAGATTTTATCCTGTCAAGCCGCGTAGGGATTGAGTACAAAACCAAGCAGGACTTTGTTGATTCTATTGTCGACGGTCGCCTTCTTCAGCAGGTAAGCGCCTTGAAGGGTGCATTCGAGAGACCATTGCTGATAATTGAGGGTGAAGAGGATATTTATTCTATGAGAAAGGTACACCCTAACGCAATCCGCGGCATGTTGTCAGCAATCACAGTTGATTTTGGTATTCCAATCTTATATTCAAAAAATTTCAAGGATACTGCTGCAATCCTTCAGACAATTGCCAAGAGAGAACAGGAAAAAGGCTATAAGGAAATTAACGTGCACACAAGAAAGCCAGTTAGCTTTAGAGAGCAGCAGGAATACATAATATCTGCACTTCCAGGAGTTGGTACAGCCCTTGCAAAGCCCCTGCTCAAGAAATTCAAGTCAGTGAAAAAGGTAATCAATGCAAAGGAATCAGAGCTTAAAAAAGTTGAGCTTATTGGCGAGAAAAAAGCAAAGAAAATCAGAGATATAATCGATAGGGATTATCAGGAATTGTGATTATTCATCTTCTGAGTCACTATCTTCTTCAGAATCTTCAAATTCCTCATCTGTAATATCATGGTTACTGTCCTTAACCTTATCATAAACCACCATGGTCTCTGTGTTCCTGATACCTTCTATAATCAGCATCTTGTTTTGCATAAATCTCTTGAGTGACTCATAATCATCAACCTCTATCTTTGCAATAATGTCAAACCTACCAAATACCTCATGGCACTCCGTGACCTCTGGGAACTTTTTAAGTGAAGAACTAACTATCTTAAGCTTTCCCTGTGTTGTCTGAATCAGCATGTAGGCTGCTATTGTCATCTTAAAACTGCATACTCCTCAACCTTTTAATCCTTTCGCTTGTTAAAGGGTGTGTTGAGAACCATTTTATCAAACCCCTTCCTCGAAAAGGGTTAATAATGAAAATATGTGCTGTAGCCTGTGTCTGCGCTGTTGGTCTTAATGAAACACGCTTTGTTGATTGTTCAAGTTTTTCTAGTGCACTAGCCAACCCAAGGCCGCTGTGCAATGCCTTTGCAGCACTCTCATCTGCAAGATATTCCCTGCTCCTGCTTATGGCAAGCTGGATAATGGTTGCAATGAGTGGCGTTAAAATTGCCAGAGCTAGGAGCTCAATCATATTACCAGAGTCCCTATCGCGGCCAAAACCCCCAAATAACGCCCCCCAGCGTGCAAAAAAAGCCACATATGAGATGACTCCCGCTACTGTAGCTGCTACAGCCTGAACAAGAGTATCTCGATTTTTTATATGGGATATTTCATGAGCAATTACGCCTTTTAATTCATCTTCATTCATTAAATCCAAAATGCCTTTTGTACACGCTACAGCAGAATGTTTATAATCTCTTCCAACAGCAAACGCATTTGCATTCTCGCTTGGCACAATATATACCTTTGGCATTGGAATACCAGCCAGCTGCGACACCTCGCGCACAATCCTATGCAGCTCAGGGTATTCTGAATCCCTGACCTCTTTTGCCCTGTACATCCTAAGCACAATCTTGTCTGAGAACCACAAGCTGCCAAAGTTCATCAACAGTGCAAATGCAAGCCCGATTCCCAGGCCATAGTTGCCCCCAAAATAATATCCAATTGCAAGCAACAAGCCAGTTAACAAGCCAAGCAGCATAACTGTTTTTATCTGATTTTTTATCATATTTCCCTCTACCGAGAATATATTCCTTATTTAAAAACTTAATGGTTTGATATGTAACTATTCAGCCCATGCCCTTTGTCTCTAAACTCCTCTCAGCTGCCAAGCTTTGCTTGGAAATTTCTTCCTCCCCCTGCGTGGCGAGGGGAGAATAAATTTGTCGCTTAGCGACCAGCTGAGGGGAGTAAGTACATAGAGAAGTTAGGGTTTACAATAAGAAGTTAGCCCCTCAATCTGCCTGAGTTTTGTGTTCTTGAAAAGCCATTCCCTGAAATAATTATCAATCTGAACTCCGCGTTCAAGAAGTCCGGACTTTAGTATAGAATATAGTTTCTTGCCCTCTCTGTCTAAGTCAGTGAGTATTATAATACTCTTATACTTATCAGAAACCTCCTCTATTACTTGGTACAAAGCCCTGCCAGTTAGTTCAATTATCACACCTTTGAACCCCAAACTTCGGAGCGCCGCAGCATCATTCTTCCCTTCAACAACAACTTGCTTGTCTGTCTTTTTCAGGTTGTCAAGCCATTCTGGTAGTGCTTCAATCCCTTTCTTCATATGATCACTGAAAACAAAAACTAATAAATACTTTTGGATAATTCTGCAGCACATGATTCATCTAAGTACACTTCTAAAGTATTACAAGCGCGAAGATATTCAGAATGCAATACTAGATAATGCAAGGGACAGGGAAGTTGCAGTATTGTACAAGGATAAGAAGTTCGGCAAACGCCCTGATACCATACAATATCCGAGGGATATTCTTGAACTTGCCAAAGGAGGGGCAACATCGTTCCATGTTTCTGAAGAGATATGGAGCAACCCTTTGCAGCTTGGAACAGATATGAGCCGGAAAGAGATGGACGAATTAAGAACAGGCTGGGACCTTGTGCTTGACATTGACTGTGCATACTGGGACATGAGCAAGATAACCACTGTGCTTCTCATAAAAACCCTGCAAAAATCAGGAATAAAGAGCCTAACCGCCAAGTTCAGCGGCAATAAGGGATTTCACATTGCTGTGTCCTTTGAGGCTTTTCCAGATGAGGTAATGGGAAAACACATCAAGGACTGTTTCCCCGAAGGTCCGCGCAGGATTGCAGGTTACCTCAAAGAAAAAATAAGGAAACAGCTTTCAAAAAAAATTCTTGAGTTCTATGGCATGGACAAACTGATTGAGATGAGTGGCAAGGGGTTTGGAGAGCTTGTAAAGAACAACGAGTTTGACCCATATGCACTGCTTGAGATTGACACTGTGCTTATCTCCCCTAGGCACCTTTACAGAAGTGTGTACTCGCTGCATGAAAAAAGCGGACTTGCTTCTATTCCTGTTGCTCTTGATAAAATCCTTGAGTTTGAGAAAGAGCAGGCAAAACCAGAGAAAGTCACTGTTAGCAAAATCAAGTTCCGTGATAATACCAACGCCAAGCCAGGTGTGGCTAGCAGGCTTATTGTAGTGGCTTTTGATTTCACACCAGAGATTGAAGAAGTGCAAATGCGTTCACAAAAACACTATGAAATTCCTGAGGACGCAATACCTGAACAGTTCTTCCCGCCATGCATCACCCTTGGTTTGAAGGGATTAAAGGATGGCAGGAAGCGCTTCCTGTTCAGTTTGGTGAATTTCCTTGCAAATGCTGGCTGGAGTCATGACAAAATTGATGAGGCTGTGCATGAGTGGAACAAACGCAACCCGCAACCTTTAAGGGAGGTTAATGTCAAGAGCCATCTGCGCTATCACAAGCAGAGGCAGCAAAAAATCCTGCCTCCAAACTGCGATAACTTGGTGTATTACAAAGACATTGCAATCTGCCATCCAGACAACCTGTGCAGCAGAGTAAAAAATCCAGTTAATTATGCCCGGAGAAAGACTAGATACCTAAACAAAGAGCCAAAGAAAAAAACTAAATCTTCTTCTCAACAGCAGAAAGCGTGATTGGCTCAACCATCTCAAACATTGAGCGCAGGCCTTGCGCTAAGCTGTCACTCTCGCATATCTTGTTATGTGTATGCGGGTGAACAATCCATCTCTTGTCAAGCTGTGAAAACGGATTGACAAAATAAACAACAAGCGTGGTTATTCTAGCAAGCCCATCCCATCTCTTGATTAACCACTTGAGGTTTTCCTCAGTATTAAATGTAACAATCCCTATGTTTTCAATATCTTCAAGATCAGCCACATTGCACTCTTCAAGATTTGGGAATATCATGAATATCTGTCTCTTATCCTTAAACTCAAAATCCAGCTTTCCCTTGTGCTCAGTAATCTTGACTATCTTCCTAAGCATAAGGTCCCTGTTCTCAAGGAACAGTTTGAACCAGTCCTGCAGATAGGTCACTAGTTTTTCCATACCCTCTATTATCAAAGAACTGGTTTATATATTTTATGGCTCAGTTCATTTCTGACTTTTATGTAACTTTTATATATTATCATAGTTTAGGCCTTGGTATGAGGGTTGATATTAAGCAAACTGTTTCTGGCATACAGGCAAAATTCAAGAAAAAAGCCTTTAAATTATCCTATCCAAAGCACATCTGGCAGAAATATCCAATGAAAGATATATTGGTTGACAACCTCGCACATCTTCTGACAATCAACATGCCGCTGATTGCTGAACAAGCTGAGCTGCAGTATAACACATCAAAGCCATTCTTTGCCAGGTTGTTCTACACAATGGTCAAGAACAATATTCCAAGCATGACCAATGACTACACGCCAACCACCTATGAAGTGCTAAATAGATTTACCAATATTAAATACAAATTCAAGGACAGTAATGTAAAAAATCCAGATTACAAAGCCAAATTAAGTGAAAACGCAGTTGTAGTTCTCTCATTTGGCAAGGACAGCTTAATGTCATTTGCCCTGGCTAATGAGCTTGGTCTGAATCCTATGGCAGCTTATGTAAATGATACTGTATCTGGCATTGAAAACAAAATCAAGCTGAGAACCCTCAGAAGCTTTTCCAAGAAATTTAAGATAATCGAAATCAGGAATGAGATAGAAAACCTGAATGACTTTGAGTTCTGGGATAAGGATGAGACAATG
>JAFCCF010000009.1 GCA_017610325.1 Candidatus Aminicenantota bacterium
CAACAACAAGGAAATTGCCAAGGATTATTCCAAGATGAGGGAT
The DNA here is from genome assembly GCA_017610325.1 of Candidatus Aminicenantota bacterium. Taxonomy (GTDB): domain Archaea; phylum Nanobdellota; class Nanobdellia; order Woesearchaeales; family JAFCCF01; genus JAFCCF01. The sequence goes on from JAFCCF010000009.1 coordinate 44, forward strand.
GAGGTCATGGCATTATTGCAGAAAGAGGCTGAGCTGCAGGAGATTGTGCAGCTTGTTGGGCCAGATGCGCTTCCTGAGGAGGACAAGGTCCTACTGGACACTGCAAAGTCAATAAGGGAAGATTTTCTGCAGCAGAACGCATACCATGAGGTTGATGCATTCTGCCCAATGGAAAAGCAATACTTGATGATGAAGACAATACTTCGCTTCCATGATAAGGCATTGGAGGCAGTCAAGCAGGGCAGGAAACTTGCAGACCTTGCAAAGCTCTCAGTTAAAGAGAAAATTGCAAGGATGAAGTATGTCAAGGATATTGACAAAGAGGTGAAAGCCATCAATCAACAGATGGATGAGCAGATAAAGCGGGGTGGAAAGAATGCTTAAGGAATACACATCAGTTGAAGAAATCTCAGGACCGCTTATGATAGTTGATGATATTGAAGATGTTGCTTACGGCGAACTTGTTGAGGTTACAATCTCAACAGGAGAGAAGCGCTTAGGGCAGGTGCTTGAGGCAAGGGAAACTAAGGCAGTTGTGCAGCTGTTCGAAGGAACATCTGGAATTGACACAAAGAATACAAAGGTTAGGTTCATCGGAGAGACTATGAAGTTGGCTGTATCTAATGAGATGCTTGGCCGCGTCTTCAATGGAACAGGAAAGCCAATTGATGGCATGCCTGCTGTTATTGCCAAGAAAAGGCTTGATATCAATGGCCAGGCTATCAATCCATACAGAAGGGACCATCCTTCTCAGTTTATCCAGACAGGAATCAGCACAATTGACCTGAACAACACACTTGTGAGGGGCCAGAAACTGCCTATTTTTTCAGGAGCTGGACTGCCACATAACATGCTTGCAGCACAGATTGCAAGGCAGGCTCGTGTCTTGGGAGAAAAAGAAGGTTTTGCAGTTGTGTTCGCAGCAATGGGAATCACAGCAGAGGAATCATTGTTCTTTAGACAGGAGTTTGAGCGAACAGGAAGCTTAGGCAATGTGGTAATGTTCCTTAACCTTGCAAATGACCCTGCAATTGAGAGAATCATTACACCAAGAGTTGCGCTTACAGCAGCAGAGTACCTTGCGTATGAGCATAACATGCAGGTACTGATAATATTGACTGACATGACAAACTACTGTGAAGCATTGCGAGAGATTTCAGCTGCACGTTCAGAAGTTCCAGGAAGAAGAGGATTTCCAGGATACATGTATACTGACCTTGCATCTATCTACGAGAGGGCTGGAAGAATCAAAGGCAGAAAAGGCAGTTTAACACAGATGCCAATATTATCAATGCCAGACGATGATATTACGCACCCTATTCCTGATTTGACAGGATATATTACAGAAGGACAGCTTGTACAGAACAGAGACCTGCACAGAAAGGGAATTTATCCACCAGTTAATGTGCTTCCATCGCTATCAAGGCTTATGAAGAACGGCCTGGGGCCAGGAAAGACAAGAGAGGACCATGCAAATGTGTCTGATCAGGTGTATGCAGCATATGCACAAGGCATTGAGCTTCGTGACCTGGTTGCAGTGATTGGAAAAGAATCTTTATCCGAACTTGACCTGAAGTATCTTGAGTTTGCTGACAAGTTTGAGGATAAATTTGTGAGGCAGGGATATGATGAGAACAGGCCAATTGAGGTCACACTTTCAATTGCATGGGAGCTATTATCAGACCTACCAATCTCAGAGCTTAAGAGAGTTAAGGAAGAGTGGATTGAAAAGTATCATCCGCACAAAAAGAAGGCAAAGAAGATGTCTGGAAAGATTGGATCTAATGTCAAGGCAACTGGCGAAACGAGCGGTGGTCTGGGAGTAAGCAGTGTTGGACCAATAAGAGTGAAGAAGAAGAAGAAAGTCTAAAATGGAAATAAAGCCAACCCGAATGGGTTTATTGTTAACAAGGAAAAAGCTCAAGATAGCTAAAAAAGGGCACAAACTGCTTAAGGAAAAGCGGGATGTCTTGGTCATGGAGTTCTTCAGTCTCCTGAAAGGCATCAAAGAGCTTCGAAAAGAGATAGCAGAGAAGATGATTAAGGCCCAGAACAGTCTGTATGCTGCGCAAGCAGTTGAGGGACAGCAGAACATTGAAAGAACTGCCCTGGCACTTTCAACTGGTGTGGATATTCAGATGTCAACCCGTAACCTGATGGGTGTTGAACTGCCAACTGTTGACAAAATTGACATGAATGAGACCTGGTTTGGCTATTATGACACTACTGTTGAGCTTGACAATGCAATAACAAAGTACAGAGAGTTATTTCCAACACTAATGAAGCTTGTTGAGAGGCAGCTGGCTCTAACGCACCTTGCTGAGGAAATCAAGAAGACAAAGCGAAGGGTAAACTCACTTGAGTACCTTACAATACCTGGTCTGGAAAATATCAGAAAGGCAATAGCATTCAAGCTTGAGGAGCAGGAGAGGGAAAACTTCAGCAGGCTGAAGATGATTAAAAAGATACAGGAAAGGGAACATGCGGAGAGCTAAAAAGCGTGAGGCTGAAAAGCGCGCAAGACTCTACCTCCTACTAATTTCTGCAAAAATCATTGCCCAGTTCACAATGATAATCGGTTTTGGGATTTTTGTTTATCTTCTGTTGATAAAGTAACCTTTAAATACTAGAAGTTATCCCGTTTCTTCAAGATGGTTAAGAGAATAGGTACATTTAGGAGAAAAACAAGGCATAAGCTTAAGAAAAATATCAAAGCTAGAGGCAAGATTAGCCTTACAAAGTATTTCCAAACATTTAAGGTAGGTGAGAAGGTGGTTTTGACAGCAGAGCCAGCTGTGCAAAAAGGCATGTACTTCCCAAGATATTATGGGAAAGCTGGTGTAATCAAGGCAACGAAAGGCAAGTGCTATGAGGTAACTATTAAAGATATTAAAAAAGAAAAAACCTTGATAGTGCATCCAGTTCATATGAAGAGGGCATAAAATGGGAGTTCCAAATATAATCGAGGAAAAACCAATAACAATGGTTGAGCTCAAAGAAGAGCTGACTAAGATAAAAAGTAGGGACAAAGAGCTGAACTTCAGGTCAAACAAGACCTTAGAGTATCTTAATGTGTTTGCAAAAATGACACCTCAGAAAGCAGTAGAGCTTGAGCAGAAGCTTGAAAAGCTCAATATTCCAAGGCTCAGGGATTTCCACATGAAGAAAATAGTGGATATACTGCCCAAAACAGTTGATGATTTAAAGGTAATTCTACAGGGATACACCCTAACTGTTAGCAATGAGAACATTAAGAAAATTGTCAGCCAGATAGATAGCTTTACCAAGCAAAAATAGCCATTAATAAAGCAGCTGGCTCTTTTTTTCCGAAAAGAATATATACTAGTTAAACTAGGTTGTGTATGAGGGGGAGAGTAAAATGACTATTGGAATAAAGGAAGAGGCAGCGATAGTGCTTGATTTCTTGCCAAATGGCTATCCATTTGACACAAAACCAACGCACATGAAGACCCCAATAGCCCAGGCGATAGGCAAGAAACACTTTATTCTGCTTGAATTGGTTCCAAAGAAGGGCATCCATCTTGAACCCTACGAGGAGATTTATATAGGTGAAGGAAAGAGAGATAAGATTCATCATATCAAAGGAAAACTGACTATAGATAAGTTGACCCAGACTGCAAAGACAGAGGCAAGATTTATAATCACGGACATTGTTGACAAGGACCCGAAGAGATTTGTAGATTTCTTTAACAAGGCACAGCCATTAACCACGAGGATGCACCAGATTGAATTACTGCCAGGTGTTGGCAAGAAGCACATGTGGGAAATCATAGAAGAAAGAAAAGAAAAAGACTTTGAAGATTTTAATGACCTCAAAAAAAGAGTCAAGCTGATGCCTGACCCAAAAAAGGCAGTCATCAAAAGGATTGAGAAGGAACTCGGCGGCCTGGAAAAACACAGGGTGTTTGTTGATATTTAATTCTTATAATCAATGCCAGTTAAATTTATAAATAAAGACATAATATTCCCTCTAAGGTGAGTTATATGTATGATATGATTATAATTGGAGCAGGAATTGGCGGGCTGAGCGCTGCAATCTACGCACGTAGGTTTAAGCTCAACGTGCTGGTAATAAGCAAAGATATAGGTGGAACAACACTGGAGGCCCACAAGGTTGAAAATTATCCTAGTCACACAAGTATAAGTGGCATTGAGCTTATGAAAAAAACAGAGGAGCATGCCAAAAGCCAGGGAGTGGAGATCAAGGTAGGAACGGTAGAGAAAACAGAGAAGACAAAGGAAGGCTTCGAGGTTGACACAGGAGAGGCAAGGTACAAAGGAAAAGTATTAATCCTGGCAATGGGAAGCGAGCGAAGAAAGCTTGACGTTGATGGAGAAAAGGATTTTCTTGGCAAGGGAGTTAGCTATTGTGCTACATGCGATGCTCCGTTTTTCAAAGACAAGGTTGTTGGTGTTGTTGGTGGTTCTGATGCTGCAGCGCAAAGCGCTTTGCTTGTAGCTGAATATGCAAAAAAAGTGTATATAATATATCGGAAAGATAAAATGAGGGCAGAACCAATACATCTTGAGAATCTTGAGAACAATGACAAGATAGAGTTTGTGTACAATGCAAATGTTATCAGGGTGTTTGGAGAGACATTCATGAAAGGTGTTGAGCTTGACACAGGCAACAAACTTGAGTTAGACGGTATGTTTATTGAAGTTGGTTCTGTGCCGTCAACTGCTCTGGCAATTGAGCTCGGAGTTGATGTTGATGATACGAATTACATCAAAACAGACAAAGAGCAGAAAACAAATATTCCAGGTGTATTTTCTATAGGTGACGTTACTGACACCCCAATGAGGCAGGCGATTGTAGCAGCTGGCCAGGGAGCAGTAGCTAGTCAAAGCGCTTACAGGTTCTTGAAAAATGGATGATATTAAACCGAATCTTGACAGGCTGAAAAATCTTGAAAAAGATATAGAAAAAGTTACCCTGGTTAAGAGATGCCCAAAATGTTTTTCCCTTTCTCTGGAATATGATAAAACTAACAAAAAGATGGTATGTCAAGACTGTGGATATGAAGAAAAAATAGGTGAATAATATGACACAACATAAAGAACAGAGAGTTGGTGTTTTTGCTGATGTGCAAAATATGTACTACTCTGCAAAGCATTTATACAAAACAAAGGTAAATTTCAGAGCAATATTAAAAGAAGCAACCCAAGGTAGGAAACTTATAAGAGCTATTGCATATGTGATTAAGGCAGATGTCAAGGATGAAAAGAACTTCCATGATGCTCTTGAAAAGATTGGGTTTGAGGTAAGGAGTAAGGATCTGCAAGTGTTTTACGGCGGTGCAAAAAAAGGTGATTGGGATGTTGGCATTGCAATGGATACTATGCGAATGGCTGAAAAGCTGGACACTGTTGTGCTTATAAGCGGTGATGGTGATTTTACTGACCTGCTTGAAAGCCTGCAATCACTTGGATGCAGGTGCGAGGTTATTGCTTTTAAGAGAACATCCAGTGCAAAGCTGATTGATAAAGCTGATTTATTTACAGACATGGACAAGAACAAGAGGAAATTTCTGATTCCTGGGGATATAACCAGTAGGGGTGGAAGAGATGAGCGAAGATCTGTTTAAAGAAGCAACAAAGCCATTCCTCGAAGCTGCAAAGCTGATAAAACTCGACAAAAAAATAGAGGAGAAACTTTTGAAGCATAATAACATAATAAAAGTAGATATCCCTCTCAAGATGGATGATGGAACCACAAAGGTGTTTGTAGGCTTCAGGGCGCAGCATAATAACATTAGAGGACCCTATAAAGGGGGTATTCGTTATCATCCAAATGTCAGCGAGGGCGAGGTTAAGGCATTATCATTCTGGATGACTATTAAAAATACAATAGTGGGTGTGCCATTTGGAGGCGGCAAGGGAGGAATAAGATTCAACCCAAAGGAGATGAGCCAAGCAGAACTTGAAAGGCTTACAAGAGAATTTACAAAGCAGATTGTAGAGCATATTGGCCCAAACAAGGATGTGCCTGCGCCAGATGTTAACACAAACCCGCAGACAATGGCATGGATTATGGATGAGTACAGCAAGATTGTAGGATATAGCGCATATGGTGTTGTTACTGGGAAACCAATTGAGGTTGGAGGCAGCCTTGGAAGGACTGCTGCAACTGGCTTAGGTGCGTTTTTTGTGACGCAGGAAGCTGAGAAAAATGCTGACTTCATGTGCAAATGTGTTGCAGTGCACGGCTTTGGAAACGTTGGCTTGCACTATGCAAGGATATGCCATGAAAATGGGCTGCATGTGATGGCTGTCGCTGATTCAAAGGGTATTGTGATGAACAAAGATGGGCTTGATATTCCAGAATTGATTGAGCACAAAAAGAAAACACGAAGTGTGTTGGGTTTTAAGGGTGGAAAAGAGATATCAGACAAGGAATTCTTTGGCATAGATGTTGATATATTATGCCTTGCATCACTTGAAAAAACCCTGAATAAAAATAATGTTAATTTGGTCAAGGCAAAGATTGTGCTGGAGATTGCAAACGGCCCAACAACGCCAGAGGCAGATGCTGTGCTTAAAAGGAAGGGAATAAAGCTCATCCCTGATGTGCTAGCAAATGCAGGCGGTGTTGCTGTGAGCTACTTTGAATGGGTGCAGAACAATATTGGCTATTACTGGGAAGAAGATGAGGTTAATGAGAAGCTCAAAAAACTCATGACAGAAGCATACAGTTATGTACATGAAGTTGCTCAGGAGTTTGAGACTGATATGAGAACAGCTGCGTACATTTATGCAATCAGAAAGCTTGCAAGGGTGTATGAGCTAAGGGGTTATTGAATTAGAAAGTTCCTTCTTTCTAAACCTTATATAAGAAGAGTTAAGTTAAATTCACCCTATTTTAAAAAAAGTTAAAATAGGTTAGATTTAATTGGTTGTCAAATGGGAAAAATTAATAAAAGCGCATTGGCATATTTAATTGGAACATCTTTATTCTATGGCCTGTTAATAGTTGTCCAGAAAATGGGTTTAAATCTTGGTTTGAACCCATTATCATTCTCATTTTCAAGGAGCATTATAATTATATTTATTTCAGCAATTTTCTTTTCACCACTGTTTAAAAAATTGAAATTTATTAAAAAACATGAACTAAAAGATTTGATTATTCTTGGAATTGTTTCCGCCGCGGCTATTATAATTTTATTCCTAGGACAAAATATTACAACCGCAATAAACGCCGGATTTCTTATTAGATTAACGCCCCTGTTTGTGTTGCCTTTTGCCTACTTATTATTAAAAGAAAAATCTTCCAGAAGTTTGATATTTTTTATGTTTATAATGCTAATTGGAGTATTTTTATTAACAACCAATGGGGCTTTGATAATCCCTCACCTTGGGGACTTTTTGATAATCTTTGTTGCATTGATCATAGCATTTCAGAATGTTTTTGCTAAGAAGATTATGCGTAGCGTATCAACGGAGATTCTTATTTTCTTCAGAGTTTTTATAAGTGCATTAGTAATAGTAATATTTATCCCTTTTCTTTTAGGTTATCAAAGCATAAGTGCATTATCTCACGGTTTGTTTTATGTCCTACTTACAGCAGTCTTATATTTTTTATCTGTGCTCTGCCAATATAGGGCAATAAAATTAGTTGGTCCGTTTATCACAACTTCCTTTTTCCTTTCAGGCTCATTGTTTTCAGCATTATTTGCTTATATTTTATTAGGAGAAACTTTGTCTTTTGTACAATGGATAGGTACTGTTGGTATTTTGATTGGAGGATATTTCTTAATTAAAAAAATATAATACAGGGCTGAGTTTACTGGGGTTATTTATAAATGCCCTTTAATTTATCCCAACTCTGCTTTGATTATACTGTAAACCCCAGCGTTTTCATTCTCCATCTTTGTTTCAGCATCCTTGATTATGACTTTTTTCTTGAATATTGGGCCGTTAATTGTCAGAGATTCTGCTTCTCCACCTTCAAATGCAACATGGATGCCAATCTTCTTGTTCAGCTCAACAAGTTTGTCAATATCTGTGTCTGTTATTGTTTTTCCAAGCCAGGATTCATCTAATCCATCTGCTGCAATGCTTGACAGGATGAACTCAAACCCGGTTTTAATAATGTCCCTCATAAGCTGTTCTGGATTCATGTGCCAGAGTGGGTTAATACACTCTAAGCCCAGCTCACCGCAGAGCTTTTGAATCCTCTCTGACTGGTATACTGATGCAACTGCACCAGTCACAACACCCTCAACAGCATATTTGTCTTTTGCTTCCTGTATTGCCTGTTTTAAATCCTCAAGCTCAGCTTCTTTTTTTCCTTTTGTTGCTTTTTCTATTAAAGGCAGGTCAATTGCTTCAGCCTGCAGCTTAGTAATGCCGATGTTTGGAGTGTGAAACATATAAGACTCTGGATTCTCAGAAACAATTGCCACAAGGCAAACTACCTCATGCTCCTGCATTGCCTTGTACATAGCATAATTAGAGTCTTTTCCACCTGAATACAATACTGCGAGTTTCATATTTTAAAGCAAAGAGAAATAGTTTATATTTATTTCTTTTTCAGGCTGCGAATCATAGACTTGATTTGCTCCAGGTCCTTTTGCATGTCTTGGATTTCACGCTCTGCCTTTCTGTTCACCTTATAATCGTATCTAGCCTCGATTCTATCACGCTCAACCTCCCTATTCTGGCTAAGTAAGATAATCGGTGCCTGGAGTGCTGCAAGGCAAGAAAGTGTTAAATTTAGAATAATAAATGGCCATGGGTCCCAATGCTTGGTATAAGCAACCATGTTCAGATAAATCCAAACAGCAATGAAGGCAAGCATGAAAAAGATAAATAACCAGCTTCCTGCAAACTTGGTTAATTTGTCTGCTGATTTCTGGCCAAAGGTAAGTTTAGCTCTCAGCACAGGATGCTGCTTTTGCTTGTGAAGGAATTTTGGTAGCATATAATAATCTTAACAATAGTTATATTTAAATATTTGCAATTAAATAATGAAATTATGATAAAAACCATCATCTTTGATGTTGGCGGTGTTCTTGCAGAGTGCTCTAATAAAATACTGTTTTCTAACATTGCAAAGGCATTTAACATTACCTGGGATGAGGTTTATGCTGCTGTAAAGAAGCTTGTGCCAGAGATACAGGCAGGAAAAATATCTGATGATGAATTCTGGAAAAGGTTTTCTGAGATTACTGGCAAACCACTGCCTGAAAACCACGAAAAACTTCTTTATGAATACTATGAGGAATGTTCGCCAATAAAGCAAGATGTTCTTGAGCTGGCCAGAGAACTAAGGGCTAAAGGATATCAGACCCCAATCTTATCAGACACAATAGAGACCCATGCAAGGATTAACTGGAAAAGGCTGTACCCTGAGTTTGACCCAGTGGTGTTATCGTGTGAGGTTGGAATGAAAAAACCTGACAAGCGCATCTACGAACTGCTCCTGAAAAAGATTAAGTTTAAGCCAGAAGAGTGCGTGTTTATTGATGACAAGCCTGAAAATATTAAAGCTGCAGAAGAGCTTGGCATGCACGCTATGCTATTCAAAGACATTAAACAATTAAAAAGAGAATTAAAGAAAAAAGAAATTAAATTCTAAGAACAGTCTTCTGGACACGTGTACTTTGTTTCTTCGCACGGGCAGCCTTCTGCAAGACAAACCACTTCTTGGCATATGCTATCTCCGCAAAGGTCTACGCAGTCAAATTCGTCTGGCATGTTCCCTGGATTTTCATCCCCCTCATCTGGATCAAAGCAGTCCTGCGGACAATTCTCATCTGTTTCTGGGCACTGGCAGATCTGGCCATCACAATCTTCCCCATTACATTTACCATCCCCACATTGCCTAGTACAGTTAAAATTAGAACCTATGTTGCATTCTCCCCTGAAAAAAGCCCATTCTTCGCATTCTGAGCCATCATCAAATATACACATTCCATGCTGGCCAAGCTCATTCTGCCTCATCTCAAGTGTGCCGCCCTGCTCAATGCAATGCACTGATGCTGGGTTTGCTATCTGCGTATTTTCTGCTTGTTCTTCGCATCCTGAAACCAGAATTATAGCTAGAATAACCATTATAACAATTATTCCCCTCATATAATCACCTCTAGACAAAGGATTGTGACTAAGATATTTAAGTATTTCCAAAATATTTGCTATAACATAAAATATATTTACATGATTTTGTTCTTCGTAACAAACCTAATGATTTTATTAATAATCCTCTGCCTATATTATTTATAGACTAAGTAAAGATTTATATAATACATATTTTTCCTTATTTTCATGAGCGAGAAACTATTTTTCATGGATATGATTGAAGTTGTGAAATCTGGCAATCTGGACAAAGACCAGATTACAAAGCTCAAGCTCAAGCTCTGCAGGAAGCACAAGTGCAAGCGAATACCAACTGACATAGAGATAATGCTCAATGCTGATGAGCAGGACATTCCTGTTCTTAAGAGATTCCTTCTCACAAAGCCAACAAGGACAATAAGCGGTGTGGCTGCCTGCGCAATCATGTCAAAGCCAATAAAATGCAAGCATGGAGCATGCTTGATGTGTCCGAGCAGGACAAAAAAGGGTGTTCCGCAGAGTTACACAGGCAAAGAACCAGCTTCAATGCGCGCAATGAGAAACAAGTTTGATAGTTATATGCAGGTCATAAACAGGCTGGAGCAGTATATTGTGCTAGGCCACCCACCAGAAAAGATTGAGCTCATTATAATGGGCGGAACATTTCCTTCATTTGCTAAGAACTACCAGGAAAACTTTATTATGAATGCATTCAAGGCAATGAATGACTTCTCTGACATGTTCTATAAAAAAAAAAGGTTCGATATTGTAAAGTTTAAGGGCTTTTTTGAGCTGCCTGGTAAGGTTGACAGCACAAAAAGAACAAGAATCATCCAGAAAAAGATGCTGACGCTGAAAAACAAGAACAAGAAAAAATTGGAGCATGAACACGCGCGCAATGAAAAATCAAAGATAAAATGCGTTGGCATGACAATTGAAACAAGGGCAGATTATGGGAAGCTAAAGCATGGCAATGAGATGCTGAAGCTTGGCTGCACAAGGATTGAACTTGGCATCCAGTCTGTATATGATGATGTGCTTAAGAAGATTGAGCGCGGACATGGTGTAAAGGAAAATATTAAAGCAATTGAAACTCTTAAGGACCTTGGCTTTAAGCTGAACTTCCATTACATGCCTGGTTTGCCTGGCTCAAGTATTAAGAAAGACCTGCTTGGCTTTAAAAAATTATTCAATGACCCTGCGTATAAGCCAGACATGCTTAAGATTTATCCATGTATGGTTATAAAAGACAGCAAACTGTACAAGCTATACAAACAAGGCAAGTTCAAGCCGCTCAATACAAAACAGGCTGCAGAGCTTATTGCAAACATGAAAACACATGTGCCAAAGTACTGCCGCATTATGCGCGTGCAACGCGACATTCCAACATATGCAACTGTGGCAGGTGTTGACCGCACCAACCTAAGGCAGTATGTACATGAGGTTATGAAAAAGAAAGGCACCACGTGCAGCTGTATTCGCTGCCGGGAGATTAAGGCAAATGCGCGCATTGGAAGGGTCAAGATAAAAGTATATGGGTATGATGCATCAAATGGAAAAGAATTTTTTGTATCAGCTGAGGACAATAAGCATTTGCTTGGGTTCACAAGACTACGCTTTCCAAGTCAGTCCCTGAGAAAAGAGATAACAAGACATAGTGCTTTGATTCGCGAACTTCATGTGTATGGGCCAGCTGTGTCAATTGGCAAATCAGGAAAGGTACAGCATACTGGTGTTGGCAGAAAGTTAATGCAAAAAGCAGAGCAGATTGCAAAAAAGAACAAGAAAAACAAGATTCTCGTTATTTCAGGTGTTGGGGTGAGAGGATACTACAGAAAACTTGGTTACAGTAAGCAAGGACAGTACATGGTCAAGACGATTTAAAGTTGAGATACAGTTCAGCAACCTTTGAAAGATTTTCTGGCCACAAAGCTTTTCGTTTTATTGTTTTTATTCCCCTACCATATTTCAATAACTTAATAATTGGTTCAATTACAATATCATAAAATTCTGTTCCAACAATTGTCTCCTGCACATGAGATAATTTGACCTGGCTCTCCCAGTTTTCATTAGATTTAACAATTCTCTTTTTCTGCAAGATTCTTAGAACCCCGCTAATTGTGCTTGGATTATATTCCTGCAACCTCTTATGCTTATTCAAATCACCAACAGAATATAATTTAGCTGGGTCTCTGTTCAAAACATCAATTACCTTTGCTGTTAGAATTGGATATTTGAAAGTATTGTCAACCTTTGCCTCGCCATTGTAGTCTGGGTTCCGCCTATACTTGATTTTACCCTTACCAGTATCACTATAAAAGGTTTGATACGTCAGCAAGCCAATTTTTTCCATTTTTTTTATCTTTGCTATTATCTGCTGCGTTGATAGTTTGAGGCGCTTTTCCAATCCCCTAACTGTGTGCACGTTTTTATTGACTACCAACTCAAGCACCTTAACTGTGGTATAAGGTCCGTCTGCCTGGCTCTTTCCTAGCAAATTTGTGAGACTCATTGGAAACTTGATTGCAGTCATATACAATAAAAATCTAGCAATGTCATCATGGTGGGGCACTAGGCCATAACTTTTCTTCCAACTCACTGGGTTTTTGCTTTCATCAACAAAATATTGCAGCTTTGCCTTAGGCAAACCATGTTTAAGGTGTCGCTCAATTACTCTGCTTTTTTTACCAGTGATATTCTTGGGAATCAACTGGGACAGCTTGTGCCAGAGCTCAGTTTGTGTCAAGAATATGTCATCTTCCAAAAGGAATCCATCTATTACTGCCCTTAACTCATTATTAAAGGCATTGAAGGTTAACCTAACCCTCTCTTCAAGATGGTTGTTTGAAGCTTTTTTTGTCATTATTCTTAGGGAGTAATGATTTGTTTATATTCATTTCTATAAAGGTTTAAAAAGTTTCAATGATTTTAATTGAATATGCAGGAAAAAATCAAGTTCAAAGACAAGTTTATTGAGCGGTACTCGCAGCTGACTGACTTTGAACAGTTCAAAGAGACATCGCTCTCTTTTCTTCGTAGGAGCATTCGTGTCAACACGCTAAAGATGAGTGTTGCAGAGCTGAAGAAGAGACTTGGTGACTGGAAGCTTGACCAGGTTCCCTGGTGCAAAGAGGGATTTTGGATTAAACATGCAACAACAGACAGGAGAGATATTGGAAACCTTGCTGAGCACTCGCTTGGTTATATCTATGTGCAAGAAGCTGCTTCTATGATTCCACCGGTTGTATTAGAGCCGAAGCCAGGTGAGGTTGTTTTGGATATGTGCGCCAGTCCAGGCAGCAAGGCAACTCAGATTGCACAGTACATGAAAAACAAGGGAATTCTTGTTGCAAATGATTACAGGGGCATGAGAATTAAGCCATTGGGAATCAACATGCAGCGCATGGGTGTGTCTAATACAATTCTCACAATCTCTGAAGGCAGGTTCTTTACAAAGCCTGTGTTTGACTGTATCCTTGTAGATGCGCCATGCTCTGGAACAGGTACAATAAGAAAATCACTCAAGACATTGCTGCTCTGGAATCCAAACATGATAAGAAGGCTTGCTGCAACACAAAAACAGCTGATTGCAGCTGGGTTTGAAAGCCTTAAACCAGGCAGAACAATGGTGTACTCAACATGCTCCTGCGAACCAGAAGAAAATGAGGCTGTTGTATCGCACCTACTTGAAAAATATGATAATGCAACAATTGAAAAGATAAAATTAAATATAAAGACTAGTAATCCAATCACGGAGTTTGAAAATAAGATATTTGACAGCAGGGTAAAAGACTGCCTGCGAATATGGCCGCAGGACAATGACACAGAAGGATTTTTCGTAGCCAAAATAAGAAAAATATGATGATTGCTACGAACAAATCTCAAGGAACGAACGCAGTGAGTGACAGAAATTTTTCGTCGCGAAGATAAAAAAGCGAAAGTTACAGGAATTAGTGAATTCCTGAACTTCGGAAATGTTCCATTTCCGAAAGATTTAAATATTTGTTCTACTTATTTACACGTAAAATACGTGTAAGCACGTAAAAAATTAATAGGTGATAAACATGCCACACAATATGACTGTAACAATTGAAGACCCCTTGTGGGATGAAATGCGGCAGTTCCCCGAGATTAGATGGGGGGTTGTCATGAAGCAGGCTGCAATTGAAAAGATGGAAGCATTAAAAGTCTTAAACAGAGCAGTGAAAAAGAATAAGTTGAGTGAAAAGGAGATAAGAGACTTTTCAGTTAATCTGGGAAGGAAGATAAACAGAGGAAAATGAAGGTTGTTATTGATGCTAACATTATAATAAGTGCACTGATCGGTTCAAAAAAGACTGTTGAGTTGATTACCTCTGGAAGCTTTACTATTTTGGCTCCAAAGAAGATTATCAATGAAGTGAGAAAGTATAAAGATTAGATATGTAAAAAATCCACACAAACTGAAAAAGAGTTTGAAGATACATTTAAAGCCCTGCTTTATTTTGTACAAACCATAGAAATTATGGATTACCGAGAGCATTTAGAAAAAGCACAAAAGGTTATTGGAGAAAGAGATATAAAGGATGCTGACTATATTGCATGTGCACTAGCAAAGAAAGCAGACTTTATATGGACAAATGATAAGGATTTTTCATCCCAGGATTTAGTTGCAACAAAAACAACATATGAGATACAATGAAACGCAAGCACAAGCAAAAATCAAAAGAGCAGCAGGACATTGCAAGAAGTCGTATCAAACAGTTGTTTGAACAAGCTGAGCTATCAAAGGATAAGAAACTGCAAAACAGATATGTAGAGCTTGCCAGAAAGATTTCTATGAAATATAAGGTAAGAATGCCCCCAGGATTAAGGAGAAGGTTCTGCAAACATTGTTATTCTTACCTTGTTGTTGGAAAAAACTGCCGCGTAAGAAACTATGGCAGTAAAACAACATACACCTGCCTTGAATGCAAGAAATTCATGCGATTTCCTTACAAATCAAAGAAGAAATAAAATCTCCTTTCTAAATTATTATATGTGAAATCTGTTTCCCTACTTTCTATGGCAACATTTGCAGAACTAAGGAATTATTATGACAAGGTTGACATACAGTATAGCCTTAACAACGAAAATTATGTGCATACAACAAAAGGATTGTTTGTGCCCAGCAACCTTGAAGTTATGCATGAGGCAATGCGAATCTTGTTTGAAAAAAAAAGAATCAACACACAAGGATATTTCTCAGATGCTGGCTGTGGTGACGGAAGGGTTATTTCATTATTAAGCTCAGAATGGAACCTGCCTTCAATTGGAACAGAGGGTGATTTAAAAAAAGCCGATGATGCAGAAGGCCATATAATGACGCTTGACTCACTAAGATTTTTCCGAACTGCACCGATTGTTACGCGGGGTGACTTCGCGTCTGACCATACCTATACTGCATGTGGTGTCAAATTTAAGGATATATCAACATTCTTCAACTACATTAACAATGTAGGAAGACTTACAGAAAAGATTGCCAGGGATTCCATACCAGGAACTGTGTTTGTGTTGCTGCATTACCTGAAAAAACCATTGGGATTCAAGGGGCTCAGGCTCATAGATTCAATATTGCTAGAAGAATACACAAACAAATGCCTGGGTTTGGATTCAACAATACCAATTATGGCAAGATTTAATGTTTTTATGAAATAGCTGCTTCTATACAAATAGAATATGTTCATTACCAATGTGTAGTTAAAAACCAAAAGGTTTATATACTAGTTATACTATTACTAAATAGTAACAAACAAGGGGGTTGAGAAAAGATGGAAGATCTTAGCAAAATCGTGAATGGTTCGAAAATCAAAAAAGACGATAAAACTGAGAAGGAAATCAAGTATAAGGATTATCTTGAAAAGATAGAGGTGAGAGTAGAATGAAAGATTTAACTGAAACAGTTAAGGCTGAGAATACTCAAAAACAGACCGAAACAATTAAAAGAAAAATTAATATGCCAATTTATTATATCTGGTGACAAAGATGGTAACAATCAAGATGAAAAGGAGAGATGTTTTGAAAGCACTTGGAATTGGAGCAGTTGGGACAGGAGCAGCAGTTATTCTTGGACCAGGGGTTGTTGACTGGGCAAGTTTCGCGATAGACCGAACAAACCTTGAAAATATCGCGCTTTATAGGGTCAAAATCCCAAACACTGAGCAAGAATTTATGGTGTATGATGTTTTTGATAGAAATGGCAATCTAGGAGAAAAGGTTGGCTATTTAACTGAGGATATCAAAGTGCCAACAAGGAAAGAGATTGAGCATCAAGGAGCACCGTTTACATGGATGGGATATCTTAACAGGCACTGCAAGGATTTGCCAGAGGGTAATACTCCAAGAAAAAGACTTGCAAGGTTTACAGGGATGCTTAACAAAAAAGAGAGCCCGAGGGCATTATCTATAGTCCATAGTGGACTCAAGGTACAAATTCCAACGCAAAAGGCAAACCAAGACCAGATGAATTACCTTGAAACAATGCTTGAGCTAAATCCGGGATATGCAGAACTAGTACATGCACCTAAAGAAAAATATGGAAAGCGTGAATTATTAAAGAAGTTTCTGCCTGATAAAAAATAAACCTTTTTATATCCCATAATATTTCTCTTTCTTTATGAATTATGATTTAGAGCTTGACAAAGTTGCTTCTGAAATAAATAAAGCTAGTGCAACGACTGTGATGCTGCAGCTGCCAGACGGGCTTAAGCCAAAAGCAGCAGAAATACAAGACATGCTTAAGCAGAAAACCAAGGCTAGGATAATTATCTGGGGTGGAAGCTGCTTTGGTGCCTGTGATGTGCCAAGCAACCTGGATGTAGACCTCCTTGTACAATTTGGTCACAGTGAGTGGAAATAAGCATAATTACCGAAAGTTTTATAAGATTCTAGTTCTAGGATTAGATATAGAGAGGTGTTATTCTTGCCAGAAGATGTGTTATTTGGGAAGCCAATGGTTAGGGCAGTTACTGGTGTAAGTAGAGAGCTCCTTCAAAAATATGGTTTTATCAATAGTAAAGGTAAAGGAGAGGAAGCCATGGAGATTGAACAGGTCAAGGGAGATGGTATGAGCTATGGAGAAACAGGCTACCCAGATCCGGTCCATAGGTACAGGCTTGAGCTTGAGAGTTTTACAGACTCAATTGAGGAATCATACTTCTGGATACTTGACTTTATAAGAGAAGAGTGGGGCTATCCCCATGTTATCAAGATTACGGATGTGTTCTCTGCAGCAGAGAACAGCGCGTTCTTCGGTGTTTCACAGCAGCGCCTTGGACTGCAACAAGATAAAGTAAGCCAATTCCTTGCAACAATTGGCAAGATGATTAAGGATTTGTTCCAATTAGTAAGAGAATTGAGGGTTCTTAATGAAAGGCTGGGATATTATATGGATAGCTATGACACAAGCAGTAAAAGTAGGGGGAGTGCAGAAATCACACTAAAAGGCGTGTGGATTGACATGGTTGAACAGGGCTCAAAAAATCCAGCGTCGGTATATGGCATGGCAAGGGAACTTGGTTTTACAACACTGCCAGACCTGTTCTTCCAAACACACCCTATTATGGCAACAGATGTTGATGAGGTTGTTGAAAGGCTGGACTTTAACTTAAAAATAAAAGAGGTTCTCAAGAGAAAGCTCAGGACATTCCTTGAATGGAAACAATCAACATATAAAGAACTACAGGCAAAGAAAAAATTCACGCTCAAATACCTAAGGCAGCACTTTGATGTTATCAAGCTGTACATTGACTGGGTCAAGCCTTATCTGAGAAACATAAGAAAACTACAGATGCACCAGGGGAAATTCAGCAGCGCTGACCTGATTACTGCTTTTGAGAACTCACTGATAGAAGTGGAGATTCTTTTCTGCAGGCCATTCGGTAATTGGTTTGCCTGCGTGCTTGTTAATTTTGATTATAGAACAAGACCTGCAATGTCATACCAACAAGAAGGTTATCAGAGAGGACCGCTGCATGCTGGAAAGGTACAATGGATTTCTCGTGGTTATGTGTGGGATAAAACAGATATTGAGAATTATATAAAAATGAAAGATGAGGATGCATTTGAGCTTATAAGTATTGTTGATTCATCTCTTAAAGCTGCCATGGAAGCGCTTGGTGACGAGCTAATGGGATATTTAAGAGAAGCTGGTGAGACATTCATGGGCGAGGAAGAGCCAAAAGTGCAGAAATCAAAACCAAAGACCAGCTTTGGATATTTCTTAGACCCGTTTGTTTCTGTTGGTAAGGGTTTTATGAGCATTCCCAAGTCGCCGATTAAGAAGGAAAAAACGGAAAAAAGCGGGGGAAGGGCGTCTAAAACACAGGGCAGTGATTATGTTGACTATACCAAGGCAAAGAGTTATGTGAAAAAGACGCAGTGGGATTGTTACAAAAACTATAAAAAGGCTCACAAAATGCTAGCTTGGTAAGCTTGGTAGGTAAGTAAAAATGACAGACATAGATGACCTCAAAAGGCTAAGCCCTGAAGACAGAATAAGAAGACTTAAGGAGATTGAAAAGAAAAAAAAGAAAGAGTTAGAGGAAGCTAAAAAGCTCATGGATGATTCTGTTGAAGAGGTAATTGAAGAAGACAAGCAGCGCGCTAAGATACCAATACAGCAACTTAAGGCTGACGATGTTTCTATTATCCACAATGGACAGGAAGCTCAGATGTTTGAGACAAAGAGATACACCACCAATAAAACAACCGAAGATGAAGATACTGTAGAAGAAACAGTAGAGGATCTGCCAGAGATTGAATCACTGGAAGAAGCTGTTGAAAAAGAGCATCCAGATGCTGCGCCAAAGTCAGGAGGGGCATATAACACCCTAATGAATGACCTGAAAGAAGACTATAACAGGCTCAAGAGTTACCAGGATCTTTCCCAGCAGTATGAACTGACAGGTGAACAGAAAGTTGCAGTTGGGGAAATAACTGGCAGGCTTTCTTATGCACAGTCATATGCAGACAAGGCAACTGATGCCTCTGATAACTACAAGCCAATGGGCAAGGCCCTGGCAGAGGTTGCCAGTGCTGGAATGAGGATTGCCAAAGAGGTTGCAGGCGACTATATCAAGGAGATGAGGGATGACTATGATGCCCCACATCCTCACTAGACTTCTAATACACTAAAAACCATCAAAAACAATAAATATCTAGAAGCATTAACCACACCTACCGAGGTAACCTATATACTGGAGAACAACAATATTTAAATAAGGAATGTAACTACTTAGTGATAATACATTTGATTTAGTACACTTAAAGGGTACCGTAGGAGGTATAAGAATGAAAAAACCATTAATTTTTGTCATGCTTTTTGCAATTCTTTTAGCTTTAGATGTTCTTGGCGCTGCAACAATAACTGATGTCGCAACACATGTTACGGTGAACACAAGCAACTCAGGAACAACTGAAATAGCCAATACAGGCAATGCAACTAATAATTTTACACTTACTGTCACAAATCTTACATCCAATGGAAATATACTTGACAATTCTAACATCGCATTTAGCGAGAACCCTGTTATTAATCTAACTAATGGGACAAGCAGAAATATAACTGTAAATGTAACTGTGCCTGTAAACCAGACAGAGGGCACATACACAGGAACTATAACAGCTGACGGTGCAGCTTCAACCCTGACTGTTGTTGTTACAACTGCTGATCATCAGCTATTGCTGACACCAAATCCACTTACAGCATCAGGTGCTCCAGGAGATAATTTCACTGCAACATTCACTGTGAAGAATGTTGGAACAGAAACACTGACTAGCTTAAAGGCAAGGTCAACTGAACTGGAGGATTATAATCTGACATTTGCTCCAAATGGAGTATTTAACCTGGCTTCAGGCGAGACAAAGACAGTAAATGTCAGCGGAAGGCTCCCACAGAATGTGAATGCCAAGGAAAAAAACAATCCGCATACTGCAATTATTTTTATAAACAACTCAAACAAGCAGGGCTCACTTAACTTAGATGTTACAGCTGAGAGCATGCTTAATTTTGATGACATTGTGATTGATTATAATGGTGAAAGTGAAGATCTTGAAAACGGTGAAAATGTCCAAGAAATAAGACCTGGTGACAAGATAACAATATCAGGAGAGGTTCATAACCTGTTCGATGCTTCACCAGAGATTCAGATAGAGGAAGTTAAGATTACCATAATCATTGAAGATCTTGATGATGGAAATGACATTGAAGAAGAAGATAGAGTTAAAGATATTGATTCTGATGACAACGAAAATTTTGAGATTAAGTTTGATGTTCCCGGGAACGCAGAGGATGATAAATATAGGATGACTATTGAAGCTGAAGGCAAGGATGAGAATGGTGCAAGGCACAATATTATATGGGTAATTGGCTTTGAAGTGGACAGGCTGCCTTACATGATTAAGATTACAAAAGCAACTCTTAGCAAGACAGAGATTGAATGCGGTAATACAGTTGACCTTGCTGTGAGAATTGAGAATATAGGAAGAAATGAAGAAGATGAGGTTGAGCTTGCAGTCAAGAGCACAAGTCTTGGGATAAATGAGAGAATAAAGAACATCTACATTGATAATAGGCCAGGAGACCCAGACAGCAAGTATTCAAAAACATTCACCTTTGATGTCGGAGAAGATGTCAAGGCAGGCACATATGGAATTGACATAACAACCTATTACAAGAACACAAGGTTAAGTGACAGCGAGAGAGTTAACTTAGTAGTCAAAAGCTGCGCTACTGCCACAACAACAACATCAACGATAGCAACAACCAGTACTTCAACAACAATCACATTCCCAACAATAACAACAACCACAATAAAAGGCCAGACACCTGGACCAGCTGTGACACAGAGACCTGGTGAGATTGAATGGCTTGGTGGTGGTGTAGATGAGAAAACATTATTGAATGTTCTGCTGCTTGGAGCAGGATTGGTTGCACTGATCATTGTGTTGTTATACTTACTCGTGGTACTTTTCAAATAATTTTTTTTATTATACTTTTTTCTATTACTTCCCTCTAACTAAAGCGAAACATTTATATAATAATATACATAAGTGTATATTAATATGATATTTAATACGGATTATAGTCCAGTGGACAGGGAGTATTTTAGTCCTAATTCTACTTTCATTCCGCCAAGACCCCCTGTCATCACTGGGTCTCCAAATCTTCCAAAGGATGAACTGGGCATTGACCAGCGCAGTGAGATTGAGCCAGAGGTTCCAATAAGTGCGATAGGCATGACAGTTACTGAGGGCCAGAGGTTTGGAACCTTTATCCAGACAACGCAGCAGGCAATAAGAAAAGGTGCTGGAAGACTAGAGCTACAGACGCAGATGGGTGGAGGAGGAGAAGCTGTTGGCGCAGAAGCATATGGCCAGGAAGCAAGGCGGGAGATAAGGGAGATTGCTGAGGCAAACCAGGTTGAGCTAACATCAGTGCATACACCAACCCAGGTTGGTAACATGGCAGGCTATAACCCACAGGAAAAGGGATTTAGTGATGAATATAGGAAGATTCAGACAGAAGAGGTTAAGAAAGCTATTGAGTTTGCAGGAGATGTTACAAAAGGTGGCGCTGTTGTTGTCCACACAGGTGAATATCTAAGAGATATGACTGACCAGCCATGGAACCCAATCATAAACAAGAAAGAGGGAACAAGAATGTTCCAAGCATATCATGAAGAACCAGAAAGAGCAACACTATATCTGGTTGATAACAGAACAGGTAAGCTAATCACAGATGTAAAGAAAACACAGGTAATAAGAGAGCCAAAGTTTAGGATGGTAGAAAACCCAGAACATGGAGGCAGAAGCGAGTATATTGACAAAGATGGAAAGTTTTTAGATGAGACAGACCCAAACCAGCTCATGAACCGTGTTCCTATCTGGGAAAAGGGTGAGACCAGGTTTGAGACAACAAGACTTACCTGGGATGATTTTACCAGAAGGGCAGATGAATGGAACATGTGGAGGCCAAGGCATGATGGAAGAAGCTGGACTCCAGAAGAGCTTTACCTGAGAAGTCAGTTTGAGACACAGGTACTACAGGCAAGAGGCGGCTCATTGTACCACGGAAGATTCTATGATGGATTGATTGATTCAAGGGAAGAGATGGTTAAAACATTAAAATATTATGAAAAACTTGAACAGAGTGTTCCTAAAGAAGAAGCATGGAGAATCATGTTAGACAATCCAGTGGGAGGAAGGTATGGCCATCATATAGCAAGAGAGATGGGGAAAAAGAAAAAAGAGTTGCCATCAACCCTTATTAAAGAAGGTATTGATGAGGTTGACAAAGAATTGCGGTATATCAGAGAAGCATCTGCATCATCTGATGCAAGGGCAGATGAGGTTATTGAGACAATGTCGCATGTTGTGCCTGTTGATGCTTATGCAAAAGAACAGACATCAAAGTCATATGCTGAAATGGGAATACATGCAATGATGCAGACAAGAGAAAACCAACACACTAACAGGGATATTTATGTTGCGCCAGAAAACCTTTTCCCAGAGATGGGTTATGGAACACATCCCGAGGAGCTTATCCAGCTTGTCCAGAATGCAAGGCAAGAAATGGTCAAGTATCTCACAGAACCACAGATTGAAGATCCAAAAGGAGGATGGGACAAAAATCACCATGACAGGAGGCAGATTGTTAATAATCCCAACTATGACCCATCTGTCAGCAAGGAAGAAGCTACAGAGCTTGCAAAGCGGCACATCAAAGCAACACTTGACACACAGCACCTAGGAATGTGGTGGAAGCATTTCCAGCCCCAGATTGGTGAGAGTGAAACGCACAGAAGGGAGCGATTCAATGGATGGTACATGGAAGAAATTAAGAAGATGGATGAAGCAGGAATCATAGGAAATATTCACATTGTGGATGCAGTTGGCGGCGGGCACCAGCACCTGCCAGCAGGACAGGGAACCCTCCCAGTTGTTGAGGCAGTCAAGTACCTTAGAAAAAAGGGATATAAAGGCCCAATGTCAAGCGAGGCATTTGGAGAAGACCAGATGGGGCCAGACCGTATACTCACACAGACCTGGAGGGCATTTGGCGCCCCATTTTATAGGGACAGCTGGGGAGGGGTTGGAGCTACAGGAGGACAAAACTGGACAGATGTGCATCACTCATACTTTGGCCAGAGCCAGTCACCATACTTTATCTACGGTGCATACTCGCCAAGCAATGACTGGACACTCTGGAGCCAGGTGCCGATGGAATAAGGTAAGATTTAAATATAACTAAACATAAGGTTAATTCTATGAAACAATATTACCAGGACATAAAAGAGGCATATAACACATTTCACAGAACCTTGCTCAAAAGGGGGCAGTTTCCGTGGAAGGATACAAGTATTGGTTACTGGGGAGTTTCTGTCTCTGATGAGGTATTTGAACTGTTTAAGAAAATTAAGCTTGAGAATTTCAACCATCTTGTAGATATTGGAAGCGGAGATGGCAGGGTTGTGATGATTGCTTCTTTGTTCACAAATGCAACTGGCATTGAGTTTGATCCCTGGCTTGTTAATTGCTCTAAGGTTATCAAGTCAAAGTTGAACCATGTCCCACACATCGCAAACACAACATTTATTCAGAAAGATTTCATGAAACATGACTTAGGTGAGTTTGATGCAATCTACTGGAATCCTGACAAGCCAATGAGTACAGGGATTGAGAGAAAGCTTATTAGAGAAATGAAAGGCAAGCTTATTGTACACGGAACATTTCATCACCCACGATTTCTTAAGAAAGAAAGCACACATGATATACAAGGAACCTACTTCTCAGTTTTTTCCAACGACTAAGGCTGCGCGTGCCTGAATTTATAGCCTGAAGAAACCTGCGCTTTCCTTTGATAGTCGCTTGCGTTGTGTGACGTGTTATAATTAGCTGCGTACGCAGGGTTAAGCCTTAGCTGCGGTGCATAGAGCTTTGACATAAAAGAATCTTTAATCATCTGATCAACTTTGTTATAGGATTGTTTAAGCTTGTCTATTGGATTTTTATACCAAGGGTTAGCTTTATCTTTATCCTTGTCTGGTTTTCTGAAACTTTGGTATATTGAATAATTTGCTTCTTTCATTTTCACGACTATGACTATTTTATCATACAGGCATTATAAAGACGTCTAAGAATTTATAGAACTCGGTGATTAGATAGGCAGAACTGAGACAAAAAAATCATATAGAAAAATAATAAAAAAAAGAAAAAAAGCAACATTATTGTTAAGAATCACTTCTTCTTTTTCTTCTTTGTTTTTTTCTTGGTTGTTTTTTTCTTGGTTACTTTTTTCTTAGCTTTCTTTTTTGCCAAAGAACTCACCTCTTCGGATTTGTGTGTAAACTTTATTTACACTATCTTATTTTCATGGAACTATTAGTATTTAAAACTTTGGTTTTTTATTCTAAGAAAAAAAAGTTTGTTTTCTATTTTCTATTTTTCCGGCAGGAGATTTTTTGAAACAACAATAACAATTTCACCTTTTATTTTTTTATCTTTCAGTTTTTTGTAAACTTCTTCTGTTTTCCCTCGGATAAACTCTTCAAACTTTTTTGTTAACTCTCTTGCAATGCAGATGTTCCTTTGCGGCATAACCACTGCCATCAACTTCAGGGTTTTAATCAACCTATATGGACTCTCATAGAGAATTACTGTCTTGTCCTGCTCTAGCTCGTCGAGGAATTTCTTTTTCTGTCCCTCTTTCTTTGGAAGAAATCCATAGAACACAAAACTGTCAGTTGGAAACCCAGAGCACGTAAGGGCAGCTATTGCAGCACTAGCGCCTGGAACAGGAATAACATCAATATCTTCTTCAATACAATTCTTAATCAGAAAATAACCCGGGTCGCTAATGCCAGGAGTTCCAGAATCTGAAACAAGCGCAACACTCTTGCCCTCTTTCAATAGATTGAGCAAGTGCTTTGTCTTTGCTTTCTTGTTAAAGTCATTGTATGAAGTCTGTGCAGTTTTGAGATCATATTTCTTCAATAGGATTCCTGTCCTTCTTGTGTCTTCTGCTGCAATCAGCTCACTATCCTTAAGCACGTTGACTGCTCTAAAGGAAATGTCTCCAATGTTCCCTATTGGCGTTGAAACAACATATAGTGGCATATTGATAAGAGCATGTTGGTAATTTAATAAATCTTCCGAATTTGAAAACGTGTGCGCTCTCATGACATATGTCACTAGTACTAAAAGAGCCTATGAAACGCAAAATATATCTCGGCAGG